>PFWI01000015.1 GCA_002791075.1 bacterium (Candidatus Ratteibacteria) CG_4_9_14_3_um_filter_41_21
ATTTTCTTTGCTTTAGCACTTCAGAAAAAAAACCGATAATCTACGAAATAATAGATGCTGCTTATTCCCTTTATAGGAATAAAGTTGCTGGTGATACTGATTATAATCCAAATGACCCGACTAAATATTTTGATTTAAAGCCCACTTATGCTAAAGAAGGGAAATTGGAGATGTGCAATTCCTCCGGCTTCTATTTCTATGATGAGAAGAATAACCCAGTTACGCAAACGAAGGATATCAAACGTGTTGGAATCAAGCTGGTCATCAAGAATGCTCTGCAGAATCTTAATAACGCGATTATCCTTTATCAAAATGTCCGTATCAGAAACCTCTATTCATTAGAATGAGATTGCTTCGCCCTTTGGGCTCGCAATGACTATTTTTTCGTATTCATTCGTGTTAATTCGTGGTTGCATTGTTTTTTAATTTAAATGCATAGGAATTTCCTTTTTCTAACCACGAATTAACGCGAATTACTCTAATTCGTAAAATTCGATAAATTCGTGGTTTTATAACTTATTGTATGGAATTTCAAAGTTTCCCCCACCTATCTCCTCCCCCCTTGAGGGGGAGGATTGAGGTGAGGGGGCTAATTTATAATGTTTATCTGTGATTTTCATCTCCATTCCAAATATTCCCGCGCCACTTCCTCAAATATGGATTTAGAAAACCTTTCCTTCTGGGCAAAAAGAAAGGGAATTAACCTTTTGGGAACCGGAGATTTTACCCACCCAATCTGGCTTGAGGAGTTAAAGAAGAAGTTAAAACCCGCGGGGGAAGGAATCTACGAATATGAGGGAACAAAATTTATCCTTACCGCCGAGGTTTGCAATATCTTCGCCAAAAAAGGAAAGATTAAAAAAATTCACAATGTCATTTTCCTTCCTTCCCTGAACAAGGTTCTCAAATTAAACGAAAGATTGGAAAGGTTTGGTGAGTTGGGAGTAGATGGACGACCCATCCTTCATCTGGAGGCGGCAGAACTGGTAAAGATAGTTGGCGGGATAGAGCCGAGTGGCTTTGTCGTCCCCGCCCACATCTGGACACCTCATTTTTCCATCTTCGGAGCCAATTCCGGATTTGACACTATTTTTGAAGGTTACGGGAAGGAAACCAAAAATATTTTTGCTCTGGAAACCGGACTTTCCAGCGACCCTCCGATGAACTGGCGATTATCTACTCTGGATAACTACACTCTTATCTCTAACTCCGACGCTCATTCCCCCAGCCGCATTGGCCGGGAGGCAAATGTCTTTAAAGAACCTCTTGATTATCCCGGCATCAGGCAAGTTTTAGAGAAGAAGGATAGAGAAAAATTTCTCTATACCATCGAGTATTTTCCCCAGGAAGGGAAATATCATTTTGACGGCCATCGCAATTGCAAAGCCTGCCTTTCTCCCGAAGAGTCCGGGAAAAACCAAAATCGCTGTCCGGTCTGCGGAAAACAAGTTACCATTGGAGTGATGCATCGCATAGTTGATTTAGCCGACCGGGAAGAAAATTTTGTTCCGGCCAACTCTATCCCCTGCAAACATCTTATCCCTCTGGAGCAGATTATTGCCTCGGTTTTAAAAAAAGGAGTTGCCTCAAAAACTGTCCAGGACCAATATCTGCAGGTGATTAACCGGATGGGCAGTGAGCTTGAAGTGCTTTTGGAGGTTTCCGGAGGGGAATTAACCGGTAACCTTCCCGCTGACCTCGCCCGGGCAATAATTAAGGCAAGGAAAGGAGAATTAAATTTAAGGCCAGGATATGACGGGGAATATGGAAAAGTGGAAATTCCCTTAGGCGAAGGGCAGCAACAGAGATTGTTTTAAAAAAAAGATGCTTTTGACTTGATTGCATAGGAATTTCCTTTTTCTAACCACGAATTAACGCGAATTACTCTAATTCGTAAAATTCGATAAATTCGTG
>PFWI01000069.1 GCA_002791075.1 bacterium (Candidatus Ratteibacteria) CG_4_9_14_3_um_filter_41_21
CTGCAGATAAAATCAAAGAGAAGTTTGGTAACAAAGACCGCGGTAAAGATATTAGCCAAAATACCAACGGTAAGGGTTAGTCCAAAACCCTTAATAGAGCCGGTGCCAAAAAGAAAGAGGATAAAAGCGGCAATAACCGTAGTAAGATTGGAATCAACAATAGTTACTAATGCCCTTTCATAACCGGCATCAATACTGGAGCGGATTGTTTTTCTTATTTTTAGTTCTTCCCGGATGCGTTCAAAAATGAGAACATTGGCGTCAACCGCCATGCCAATCGTTAAAGCGATACCGGCAATACCGGGAAGAGTTAAAGTTGCCTTGAAAAAAGCAAGGACGGCGAAAATAATCAGAATATTGATAAAAAGGGCAAAATTGGCAATCATCCCGGAGCCGGCATAATAAATTACCATAAATAGAAGCACCAGAATTGTTCCCAAAAAAGCCGAAGTTGCTCCTTTCTGGATAGAATCGCGGCCTAAACTCGGACCAACAATCCTTTTCTGAATAATGGAAAGTTTCGCCGGAAGCGCGCCGGCCCTGAGAACAATCGCCAAATCCTTCGCTTCATCCATGGTGAACCGACCGGTAATCTGGGCTTTTCCGCCGGAGATGCAATCCTTGATTACCGGGGCGGATTGTACCCTGCCATCAAGTACAATGGCCAGCCTTTTTTCAATATTGGTTCCAGTAACCCGGGCAAACTTTTTTGCTCCCTCCCGATTAAACTCAAGCCTGACTTCAGGAAAACCATTGCTATCAATGCCAATGTAAGCATCCTTTAACCCGGAACCGTTAAGTTCCGCTTCTTTCTTTAAAAGCAAGGCCGGTCCCTGCTGGCGGATTCCTCGTTCATCTTTTCTGACCAGATAAGCAACTTCATACCCTTCCGGAACGTTTCCGGAAAGAGCCTGGTCTAAAAGTTTATTATCATCATCAACCAGTTTAAATTCCAGGAGAGCAGTTTTACCAATAATCTCAATCGCCCTCTCGGGGTCTTTTATCCCCGGCAGTTGAATTAAAATGCAATCTTCTCCGGCCTTCTGGATCACCGGCTCGGTCACCCCCAAAGCATCAATCCGGTTGCGAATAATCTCTAATGCCCGGTCAGTGCTATCGGTAACTGCTTTTTCCTCTAAATTGGTCTTTTCTACCTGAAGCATCAGTTGCATCCCCCCTAAAAGGTCAAGCCCCAATTTTATTTTCTTGCTCAGAGGAGAAACCTGCCAGACACAGACTCCAATGATCGCCAGGACAAATAATATCTTATAACTTATTGTTTTCATTTTTTAATAATTAGCCACAAAAACACGAAAAACTACAAAATACTTTAACCATAAAGACTCAAAGGCTCAAAGAATAACCAAGAAAAGATTTATTTATAATTCTTGGTGAACTCTGTGTTCTCTGCGCCTTTGTGACTCTGTGGTGAATATCATTTACTATAGATTTTCTTTGGTTCAAAAATCTTTTTTTTAAATACTTTAAAGTCCCCCGAAGATGATTCAAGTTTTCGATAAAAGCAACTGCGGTATCCCTGATGGCAAGCCCCCTTCAATTGCTCTACCCGGCAAAGAAGGGTATCATTATCGCAATCAAGGAGAACTTCTTTTAATAACTGAAAGTGACCGGAGGTTTCCCCTTTTAACCAGAGTTTTTTTCTGGAGCGGCTAAAAAAATGAACTTTTTTTGTCTCCAGGGTCTTGAGGAAAGATTCCTCGTTCATATAACCAAGCATCAGGACTTCGTTGCTCTTTGCATCCTGAACAATCGTGGGGATAAGACCATCCTGGTTAAATTTTAACTTTTTAACGATATCTTGCCGACTCATCTTTGAACAGTTATAATAGAATAAATATGGTTTTCTGTCAAAAAATTACCCCATTTCAAAAAAAGGTTTATAAGATCGGGTAATTAGAAAGGATAGATCTAAGCATAGGAATTTCAAAATTCCGATGCTCAAAAGGTCTTTATCTTTTAAAAAAGAAAGATAAATTAGCCACGAATACACACGAATAAGAACTATAGATATTTTGTAAAAGCTCAGTTAACCCCGTGTCATCTGATAGATGTAGTGCGAGGCCTTTAGCCTCGCCAACAAGCGAACCTGAAAGGTTCGCACTACTGTAGTTGCAGAGCTTGCTCTGCGGCAAAGCAAGCTTTGCCACTACAGACAATGACGTGGTTTGGTGAATATTTACAATAATTGTTTTCTTGGTGTTCATTCGTGTTAATTCGTGGATGAAAGTTAAAAAAAATTCATTATGCCCCTGATTATCTTGTAAGTTTTTCTTGATTTTATTTTTTAGTAGGGCCACCCAAAGACTTAATCAGTTCTTTCCCGAACTCCTCTGCTGCGTCCGGACCGTTGGCCGTAACAATCTTTCCATCAACTACTACCGGAAGGCCCAGATAATTGGCGCCTTCCTGTTTCAGAGTCTCAGTTTCGCTCGGAAAGACTGTGGCTTTCTTGCCTTTAAGTATTCCTGCCCGGGCTAAGATTCCGGGTGCGATACAAATAGCGCCTACTACCTTACCCTTTCGATAGGCTTCCCGCGCCAGATTCAAAGCAGTCTTGTCGGTAAAGTAATCCGCAGCACCCGGACCTCCGACAAAGACCACACCGGCATAATCATCAGCCTTTACCTCAGAAATCGCCACATCAACTTTTGCTGTTCCACCCAATTTCCCCAAGGCAGTACCGGTCTTTACGGAACCGGTTACTACCTGATAACCGGCAGATTCCAATGATGCCTTCGGCTTGAAATACTCTTCATCCCGGAACCCGTTCTGCGCCACAATCATCAAAACCATTATCATC
>PFWI01000090.1 GCA_002791075.1 bacterium (Candidatus Ratteibacteria) CG_4_9_14_3_um_filter_41_21
CTTTGAAATTCCATACAATAAATTAATGGGATACAGATGACAGCACAGCTGTCATTGCGAGGCGTAGCCGAAGCAATCTCATGAGATTGCCACGCTCATTTCATTCGCTCGCAATGACTTCTTAAAGATATGATTAGCAATCACCTTAATCTTTTTCTCATTTTTATCTCGGCTCTTTTAGTCAATAATATTCTTTTAATCCGCTTCATCGGACTCTGTTCCTTCTTCGGCATTTCGCAAAGCTTGAAATCCTCTTTAGGAATGGGGATGGCGGTGACTTTTGTGATGGTAATGTCCTCGGCAATCACCTGGTTCGTCTATAATTTCCTCCTTATTCCTTTCCATTTACAATATCTGCGCACCGTCTCTTTCATTCTGGTCATTGCCACCCTGGTGCAGTTAGTAGAGCGTTTCATCAGAAAATATAACAGCGGGCTTTACCAGGCGTTAGGAATTTATCTGCCCCTGGTTACCACTAACTGCGCAATCCTGGCGGTTACTTTTTTAGGGATTGATTATCGCTTAACTTTTCTACAGAGTCTTATTTATGCTTTAGGAGTTTCTCTCGGTTATTTTCTGGCTATTATTTTATTTTCCAGCCTTCGGGCAAGAATGGTTTTTTCTCCAATTCCGGCGGCATTTAAGGGTATCCCAATAGCCTTTCTCACCGCCGGCTTAATGTCCCTTGCGTTTTTAGGGTTCAAAGGATTGTTTGGATTATGAAATCACAGATGAACACAAATAAAAATGCAACCACGAATTACTCTAATTACACGATATTGTAAGAATAAATATAAAATTCGATTAATTCGTATAATTCGTGGTTAAAGTATTTTGTTTCTTTGAGTCTTGGTGGTAAAGTTTCTATTCGTGTTAATTCGTGGTTAGAAAAAAATGAAATCACAAATAAAATGGAGCGAGGCGTTTATCCGCACGCTAAAAGAGACACCGAAAGAGGCGGAAACCATCAGCCATAAACTGATGTTGAAAGCCGGATTAATCAGCAAAGTTGCCTCCGGAGTCTATTCCTACCTTCCTCTGGGTTTGAAAGTCTTAAGAAAAATTGAGAAGATTGTCCGTGAGGAGATTGACCAAACCGGCGCTTGCGAACTTCTCCTTCCCGCTTTACAACCGGAGAGCCTCTGGAAAGAATCCGGGCGGATTTCCCTTCTGGGAAAGGATATGATTAATTTTATTGACCGGCATCAGCGCAGAATGTTTTTGGGCCCTACCCATGAGGAAGTAATCATTGACGTAGTGAGAAAACGGGTCCATTCCTGGAAAGAACTGCCTATCGTTCTTTATCAGATTCAAACCAAGTTCAGGGATGAAGTCAGGCCGAGATTTGGCGTAGTGCGGGCGCGTGAATTCTTGATGAAAGACGCTTATAGTTTTGATGCGGACCAGGAAGGATTGGACAAAAATTACGAAAAGATGCGGGAAGCCTACGAGCTTATCTTCAAGCGCTGCGGGATAAAATGCCAGTCGCAAAAAGCAGATTCCGGGATAATGGGAGGCAGATTCTCGGAAGAGTTTGTGGCGGAAGGGGAATGCAAGGAGTTAGAAATAGGACATATTTTTAAGCTGGGAGATACCTACAGCAAAAAATTAAAGTTATTTTTCCTGGATAAAAACGGGGAAGAAAAACCGATGATAATGGGTTGTTACGGGATTGGTATTTCCCGGTTGATGGCGGCAATCATTGAAGGAAATTATGATGAAGACGGGCTTATCTGGCCGCGTTCGGTCTCCCCTTATTCGGTATTGCTGCTCCCGATGAATATGGAAGAAAAAGCCATCAAGGACACCACCGAGGAGCTTTACCGCTCTTTACAAAAAAACAACATTGATGTTATAATGGATGACCGAATCATCAGCCCGGGAATAAAGTTTAAGGACGGGGACTTATTGGGCATTCCCTTCCGTATCCTCATTGGCAAGGAATTGAAGAATGGCAAGGTAGAGTTGAAACTGCGTCGGGAAAAAAGGACAGAATTAGTAAAAGTGGAAGACATTCTGCAGGAAATAAAAAAATTAAAATGCAAAGATTACCAACAAGAACACGAAAATTTGAAAGCACGAAAAACTACAATATCTTTAACCACAAAGACTCAAAGGCTCAAAGAATAACCAAGAAAAAATTTATTTATAATTCTTGGTGAACTCTGTGTTCTCTGTGGCTTTGTGACTCTGTGGTGAGAATCTTTTTAATCTGTGGTTGTCATTTTCGCGTCTTCTTTATTTCGTGCTTTCGTGGTAAATGTTTTAAAAGAAAATGGAAGATTTGTTTGAGATTAGATGGCATGGCCGGGGAGGCCAGGGCGCCAAGACGGCCGCCCTGCTCTTCGGGGAGGTGCTTGCGGCTTCCGGCAAGTATATCCAGGCCTTCCCTGAATATGGTCCGGAGCGGATGGGTGCGCCGATTCAGTCATTTAACCGGATAAGTTCTCTTCCGATTACCTTGCACTGCGGGGTGGAGAAACCAAACGTAGTCGTGGTCCTTGATTCTTCCCTTCTAGACACAGTGGACGTTTCCGGCGGGCTCTCTGAGGACGGGACTTTGTTGGTCAACACCGATGAGGAAGCAATTGTTTTGAAGAAAAAATTAGGATTTAAGGGAAAAGTTTTTACGCTGGACGCTTCCAAAATTTCGCGGGAGACCATCGGCCGGGAAATGCCTAATACGCCGATGATGGGCGCTTTGGTTAAGGCAACCGGTCTGGTTAATCTGGAAACCGTTTTGCAGAAAGCAAGAATAACCCTGGAGGAAAAATTCAGGGATAAACCCGAAGTAATTGAAGGGAATATCAGAGCGATTGAACGCGCCTATCAAGAGGTAAAGTAAGCCAATGGTAGAAGGGATGAAGAAAAAGTTAGGATGGAGGCAACTTGCCCCCGGCGACCTTTTGGGTCCGGCGACAAGCCTTGATTTCGAAACCGGCGATTGGAGAACGCAGCGTCCAATCTGGGACGGAGAGAAATGCAAAAACTGCCTGTTCTGCTGGATTTATTGCCCGGACAGTGCCATTATGGTGAAAGGGAAAAAAATGGTCGGAATTGATTATCGCTATTGCAAGGGTTGCGGGATTTGCGCAGCGGAGTGCCGTTTTGAAGCAATTGAAATGAAAAATGAAAAAGGGGGGGGAAATGATTAATTTTTTATTGAAGAGGAGAGTGATTGCTTATTTAGTTATTGGATGGGCTTTTTTATTAGGGTGTCTGCCGATTAACGGTTTGGCGATGCCGGTGAGTTCCAGGGTATTAAGAAACGAAACGAAGAATCTGCGAGAAGCGGATTTAACGAAGATTTATTCCTTCCTGGACGGCGGAGTTGTCCAGAATAAATTGGTAAAGATGAGAATAAAGAGCTCCGAGATTAAAGCCCGTTTGGCTAATTTGTCCGATTCCCA
>PFWI01000086.1 GCA_002791075.1 bacterium (Candidatus Ratteibacteria) CG_4_9_14_3_um_filter_41_21
AAGAATTCTTCTCACAAGAGAAATTTACCTCCAGCTCCAGAAACCTTTTTCTAATTCTTCCTCATTGTAGTTAATACTTTACTTCCACAGGTTTGCCCGAGGCGATTGACTCATTGACAGCTAAGGTTACGGCTAATGTTTTGACAGCATCGCCATAACTTGACCTAATCTTGGAACTATCCTTTTTCTTTACCGCTTCAACGAAGATTTGGTCCTCAAGCAGTCCAAAATCATTGCCGACATTAATCTCGGTAGATTTGCTGGGCTCAGTAATCTTAATCGAGATTCGTTCTTTATATTCTATAGCCAAATTTTTCAGATAAATATCCATTCCGCATTTTCCTTGATAGGAAAGAAAACAGGCTGAAAAGATTGTGCCGATAACTCCATTCTTGAAGTAAAGGGTGGCTGAGGAGGCATCCTCAACATTGTAATTTTCTATATCCTCCATCAATCCGGTTCTGCCAAAGGCGGCTACCTTCTCCACTTCCCCGAAAAGGTATCGGGCTAAATCAAAGATATGCGTGGTCTGCTCCACCGCCTGGCCACCGGATTGCTCTTTCCTCCGCCACCAGGAAACACCGGGCATACCTCCCATCCAGTAACCAAGGAAAAGCCCGACTTTCTTTCCGGCTAAAAGTTTCTTTACGTAGCCGGCAATATCCTGATACCGGTCCTGGTACCCAACTGCGGTAATCAAATTCTTTTTGGCAATTTCTCCCTCTACCTTTTTGGTATAGTCTAAGGAAATCGCAATGGGTTTTTCCACAAAGAAGGGAATCTCCCTTTCGGCGGCTAAGAGTTCCTGGCTCTGATGGGCAAAGGGAGGGACGCAAATATAGAGAGCATCCAATTTCTCCTTATCCAGCATTTTTTTATAGTCACTATAAGCGGTTCCCCCGTACTTTTTTGCAGCCCTCTTTGCTCTTTCCTCTGCAACATCGCAGAGAGCAACAATCTCTGCCTCCTTAATTTTTACAAGATGTTCCAGATGATAATTGGCAATTCCACCCGTCCCAACAAATCCTATTCTCATTTTTCTCCTTTTTTTGGACGCAGATTAACGCAGATACACGCAGATAAATACTAATAAACTATAATATTAAAAACTTTTATTGTCTACTTCATCAGAATCCTGATTTTATCCTGAAGTTATCTGCGTCCTATTTTAATTTCCTGATAAATTCTCCCATTTTCCTCCTTTTTCACATTTGACCTTTAAGATATTTAACGCATTTCGGCAATTCTTCTTCCGGATTTCCCAGGATGCCACATTCCAGGGCCATATATTGGTTGTAACCAATCTTCTTCAATGCTGCAAATGGTCCTTTAAAATCTGTATGTCCCTGGCCAGGAAGTTTCCGGTTGGAATCGGCTAAATGGATATGAGCAACCCAATCTCCGCCTTTCTCCAAACTTTTGGTTATATCCGGTTCCTCAATACTCATATGGAAAAAATCGGCCATAATTTTTACCTTGGGATTATTCACCTTTTCGCAGACTTCTATCGCCTGTTCCAGGCGGTTAAGAAGATGGGTCTCATACCGGTTTAAAGGCTCCACTAAAAGAAGCGAATTCAGTTTTGACATCCAACCTCCGATCTCCTTGAGAATATCTATCAACAATCTCTTTTCCAATTCAACCTGGTTCGCATAAGGGGAAAGGTCGGGAATGGATGGAGGACCAAAGACCGGAACCATAATAAGCCCTATTGCTCCTATATGGGAGGCAACCTCCAGTAATTTTTTAATGTCAGCAACCGCTTTTTCTCTTTCTTCCTTTTTGCTGTCAAGAGGGCAGCCAGAAAAGCCCGCGCAGATGGTAGAAGCCTTTATAGAGCTCTTAGAGAGGCATTTCTTAATTTCTTCTTCTCTTTCAAAGATGCCTTTTCCCTGAAGTTCAACTCCTTCAAATCCATATTTTTCTAAGTTGTTTAATTTTTCCTCTAAACTATTTCCCGGCACTAAATTTTCCTGACAAGAAAGTTTCATTTTATCTTCTCTCCTTTGGCAGAGTAAACTCTGCTACTACGATTTTAACTTAATCCCATTTTCTTCATATTCTCTAAACTAATCTTTAAACTTTCTATCGGGGGGCGCTGGCAGATATCCTGCTCCACCAAATACCATTTTGTTCCGGCATCTTGCGCCGCTTTGATAATGGCTTCCCAGTTCAGATTTCCCTCTCCTACCTCCATCATAATGGGTTTATTATCCTTAATTCCCATATCTTTCAAGTGTAAAACAGGGAGCCTTCCTTTCATTTTATTACACCATTCTGCCGGGTCTCCCCCGCCATACTGTACCCAATAGGTATCTATTTCCGCCTGGAGATACTCAGGGTTGCTTTCCGCATAAAGAATTTCCAACCCAATTTTATCTCCATATTTCTCAAACTCTATGCCGTGATTATGGTAGGCAAGAGAAAGCCCGTTTTTCACAAAAATTTCACCAGCCCGACTTAATTCAAGAGCAACCTTTTTGTAGCCCTCTCCGTTGTGCAGTTCTGAAGGCAGTCCCGGGCAGACAACAATCGGCGCTCCCAAAATTTTGTGCTCCTCAATGACTTTTTGCGTTTCCTTGATTATTTTCTCATATCCGGTATGAGTGGAGCAGGGATAGAGCCCTTCCCCGTCTAAAATCTTCCTCAAGTCTTTTGGCTCTATCGGTCCCAGACCGGAAAGTTGAACTACGCTATAGCCTATTTCTCTGACTTGTTTCAATGTTTCCGCAATATCCTCAGGCGTCTTCAAATAATCCCTCAACGTATACAACTGCGCACCAATCACCGTTTCAACCATATTTGCCCCCTTTTAAATTAGCGAGGCTAAAAGCCTCGCACTACATCTGACTCACACCTCACAACGATTAAAGAGATAGGTGGCAATCGCCACCATCAAGAGAGAGAAAACGAGAAGAATAGTTAAATCCAATGCTAAGGAAAAGGAGAAGGAGCCCACCAGGACTCCTCTCAAGGCATCTACCCCATAGGTAAGGGGATCAATGTAAGATATCTTTGCCAGCCAGCCGGGCAGACCTTCCAGAGGAAAAAGGGCTCCCGAGAGAAAGAAGATCGGCATAATGATAAAGTTCATAACTAACTGAAAGCCATGGATATCCTCCATACGCGAGGCAAGAGCAACGCCAAGCCCAACAAAGGAGACGGCAATCAAAAGCATAATGAAAAAGGCGGGGAGAAGATTAAGAAGATGAAGGATTCTAAATCCAAAAAATAGCGAGATAAAGAAAATCAGTAAGG
>PFWI01000072.1 GCA_002791075.1 bacterium (Candidatus Ratteibacteria) CG_4_9_14_3_um_filter_41_21
GTCTCGTTTTTTTCAGCGAAGAGGTGAGCAGAAAGGCATTGCCGGCATCGGTGGTGGACTCTTAGGCGGAATCTTAGGAGGCGATAGAAATTTTTAACCGAGAACAGAAAGTGGGATATAATGACTAATCAAAAAACGAATTCCAAAACTAAAGATAAACTTCAGGAAATAATTCTGCAAGAAAAGGCAAGAGGAACTCCTAACTTAGAAATCGGGCAAAAATATGGGGTTACCTTCAGGTATATTGAGAAACTTATCACTAAGTCCCAGGGAATTAATATCAGCGCTTTTAATGTTTCTAAAAAAATAAAAGCCCTCTGTCCAAAAGATTTTAGAGAAGAACAAACGACGGTATGGAGTTTTAAACAAAGAGGTAGATGGGCAACTCACAGCGGGGAATACCGCGGAAACTGGTCGCCTTATATTCCCAGAAATGTAATTCTTAAATATTCGAAACAAGGGGAGACCGTTCTGGATTACTTCTGTGGTGCAGGAACTACAGCAGTAGAAGCAAAATTGTTAGGGAGAAGATGCATAGCTTTTGACATAAATGATAAAGCCATAGAGTTGGCAAAGAAGAACCTAAATTTTCACATTTTGTCACAACAGATTTATGAACCAAAACTTGTTGTTGGTGATGCAAGAGATTTATCGTTTTTACAAAATAATTCTGTAGATTTAATCTGCGCTCATCCTCCCTATGCAAATATAATTCACTATACTGATTCAAAGGAAGGAGATTTATCATTTTTTGATATTGATGACTTTTTAAAGGAAATGACTAAAGTTGCTAAAGAAAGTTTCAGGGTTTTAAAACCTGGAAGGCAATGTGCTAATGTGCTATTTTAATAGGTGACACGCGAAGGAAGAAAAATGTTATACCTCTGGGTTTTAAACTAATAGATGTATATCTGAAAGCAGGTTTTAAATTGAGAGAGCTTATCATCAAGCGTCAGCATAATTGTAAGACCACAGGATTCTGGTACGAAAATAGTATTAAGTACAATTTTCTTCTCCTGGCACATGAATATTTACCAATTTTTGAGAAGCCTGAATCATCTGAGACTTCACAAGTAAATGAGACAATCGCTACCTATGGTACAATTACTCCAACTTTAGTAAAGCCAGAACTAAAGAGAAAATTAGAACAACTTGAAACAACGACTGTATGGGTTTTGCCGAAGAAGGATTTTGAAAAACAATTAAATAAAAATGTAATAGAAAGATATTCAAATCATAGTGGATATTCAGTTATATTCCTTAATTCAAGTACAAAAGGCAAAACCGGTTTTGAAGTTAGTAAGAGCTAGGAGGAAAAGGAATTACTTTTTATCAAATCTCCATTTTTAAACAATGACTCCTCTCATTCGCAAATTGAACTTTGCTTAAGTAAAATAAAAGAAATCATACATCAAAATTTATCTGAGATAGCCGGCGCTAAATTTGTAGTAATTCAAACAAAAGATGTAAGAGTGAATGGATATATAGAACCTATGGCAAAAAGGATGGTTGATTTATTGAAAATTAATAGTCTGCAACTTAAAGAGATTATACTTGTTACTCGGGAGAATCAGAAAATAGAAAATCAGTCTTCAGATAATTATTTGAAGATAAATCATCAGTACTTACTTGTTTATGAAATAAAAAGATACTGAACTGAAAAAATTAAGAAGAATTAAAAATGGAAAATTTCAACAAATTTTTTAAAATATTATTGACGAATTCTCAAATAACATTATCAAGAGATTTAAACCTAAAGGAAATCAGATTTATCATTTCTAAAATTAATGAATATTTTTATACCAACTATGAAGGCATTGGGTATACAAATATTTTAGATGATGAATTCGAATATTTTTCAGAATTTCATAAATTTTGGGAAAAGTATCATAAGGAAGTTTTAAATCCAAAAATAGATGAAGAGAAGTGTGAGCAAGTTGCTGATGTGCTACATGATGTCTATAAAAAATTTGGGAAAGCCCCATTTTGCGAATTATATGATACATTTTCATTAAAGCCAAAAGAAATCTGTACCATAAAGTATTTTTCTGCAAATCAGGATTTTAGAGGTTCAAGAAAATTTGAAGATTTATTTAAAAAATATTCTGAAGATCCAAGCATATTTGATAAGA
>PFWI01000182.1 GCA_002791075.1 bacterium (Candidatus Ratteibacteria) CG_4_9_14_3_um_filter_41_21
TAGAATACAATATATTCTTGGTAAATGAAACCTATCCGAATTACTAAACATGCTCAAGAACAATTTAACTATCGAGGAACTACGGAAGAGGAAATTATTGAAACTATTCAAACAAGTAATTGGGCTCCAGCAGAATTGGGCAGGCTTGAAGCCAGAAAGGATTTCTCTTTTAATAGTACATGGAATAAGAAATTTTATAAAATTAAGCAGGTGCGACCAATTTTTATAGAAGAAGAGAGTGAAATTGTTGTAGTAACGGTTTATGTTTACTATGTTTGAAAAGGAGGAGAGACGATGAAAATTACTTATGACCCAGAAGTAGATGCGCTTTATATAAGATTTGAGGAGACTACAGTGACGACAAAGCACCTGGATGAAGGAATTGCTGCTGATTATGATGCAGAAGGTAAACTTGCCGGAATTGAAATTCTGGATGCTGCTAAACGTTTGGGGAATAAAGAAACATTTAAGAAAGTTGTTCTGGAAGAAATAGGTTTTGCCCATTGAATTCGTTTTTCACCTTTTAAAAAATTCATCCAAAATAATTGTGGCTGCTCCCAGGGGACCGGCTTTCTCACCAAGAGAAGAAACAACAAACCTTAAATTCTCGGTAGCAAACCTTAATGCCTGCCGTTTAATCACACGTTTAATCTCCTCTATAAAGAATTCTCCCAAGAGAGCCATTCTCTGATCAAAGATTACCATCTCGGGATTGAAAAGATTGATGCTATTCGCAACGCCTAAACCTAAATAACGCGCGGACTCATTAAGAATATTAAGGCAGAGTTTATCCCCTTTACTTGCGGCTTCAAAAATGCGGTCTGCATTAATTTCTCCATCCTCTGAATATTTAATCAAACTCTCACTTCCGGCTTTGATGCTTTTTTTCGCTTTCTTAACTATTGCTGACATAGAGGCAATTGCCTCCAAACACCCATAACTGCCACAACCGCAGATAGCTCCATCATCACTGATATGGGTATGTCCCAACTCTCCCGCCATCTCATTTGCCCCACGTAGAAGCACTCCATCACTGATGACCCCGCAGGCAATCCCCGGACCAAATTCAATAAAAAGAATACCTTTAATACCCTTTTCCAGACCTGAATTAAATTCGGCTAAAACTTTGGCTTTTGATGCACCAATAAGTTTAACCGGAATCTTTAATCTTTCGCTTAATATTCTTCCCAGAGGAATATTCTCCCAGTTGGGAATAAGGGAGGAGAAAAGAGAAACACCTTCTTTGCTATTAACTACTCCCGGGTCAGCGATTCCCAATCCTAAGATTTTTTCGGAAGGAACCTCTTGACAAAGAGATTCGGCAGTAGAGATAATTTTTCCGATAATTGCCTCTCTTCCTTTGTCCTCGCCGATTTCAGTCTTTAATGTATCAGCATCAGGAGATGCTTCCCACAGGTTATTCTTTGTGGGAAAGGTCTCCAGACCTTGATGAGCACTCGCAATGACAGTACTATTGAGGTCAACCAAGAGCCCAATGATTCTCTCGGCATCGAATTCCAGACCCAGAGCATAATATTTTTCTCCATTAATTCTTAACAAGGACTGTTTTCGTCCGCGCAAAGATTTTTCTTTGCCGGCTTCTAAAAGGAAATTTTCTTTTTTTAAATTTTTAACTAAAGCACTAATTGTGCCGGGACGAATGTTGGTTATTTCTTTCAGTTTGGTGCGGGAAGTGGGCTGATTTTCCCTGATGGTGTTGAGGATAATTTTCTTTTTTTCCATATTGTTTTTTTCTGTATCTATTTATACCTTAATTTTCCCTTTTTGTCAAGTTTTATTTACATTTCTGAAAAAATTAGAAAAAAATATAAGAGATATCTTGTCTCGGTACAAAAACCACTATTGGCGGCTGGCCATATTTTTTTTCTAATCTCATAAAATCTTTCCAGCCTTCTTCGCCTTTTTTGAGAGGGACAACCTTATCTTCTACTACCAAGACATGCTTACCAGCAAATCTTTTAGCCGCAGAACTCTTGCCCGATAGTAATAATAATAAAGTCTTTTGTGTGGAATTTCTTGCTTTCATGTTGGTCCCTGATTAAATCAGGGATTAAAAGAATATCATAAAGTAAGG
>PFWI01000037.1 GCA_002791075.1 bacterium (Candidatus Ratteibacteria) CG_4_9_14_3_um_filter_41_21
AATTGCGCGAATTATTAAAGAGTAATAAAAAAAGAATAAAATTTTAAATTTTTAATTCGATTAATTCGCGTAATTCGTGGTTAGGATAAAATATGAATGAAGTGAAAAAAAGGGATGGGAGGGTGGTTTCCTTTGATAAAAATAAGATTACCGAAGCCATCTTTAAAGCGGCAAAATCTATCGGCGGTGAGGACCGATATTTAGCCGAAGACCTCGCCGACAGCGTTACCTTTTATCTGGAAAAACAGTTTACCGCTAAAATTCCCACGGTCGAGGAAATTCAGGATATCGTGGAGAGAGTTCTGATTAAAACCGGCCACGCTAAAACCGCCAAAGCCTATATTCTCTACCGGGAGAAACGAGCCAGAATTAGAAAGCTCAAGGAAGGCGTTATCCCCGGAGAATTCAAAGAGGAATTGAGTTCTGACGGCTCAAGCGGCTCTTTTCTTCTGTCCCGTATTAAATACGGGACTAAGGATGAAACCTTTCTCTGGGAGCGAAGAAAAACTGTTGAGACCTTAATCGAGGAAAAGGGGCTCTCGGGAAATATTGCCGAATTAATTGCTTTAGAGGTGGAAGAAGCAATTCTTAACTTAAAAGTGAGGGAATTAAACTCTTCCTTGATTGAAGATTTAGTCAATAGCAAAGTAGCCGAATATAGTCAAAGAAAATAAATAAAATAGCAACCACGAATAAACACGTGGCATGAATGCCACCGCTACAAATAAATACAAAGAAACGTAGCGGTGCGATTTATCGCACAAAATAAATGGAGAGAAGCAATGTTTGAAAAAATCGAGAAAAGGGATGGGCGGAAAGTAAAATTTGAGGCAGAAAAAATCAATATTGCTATTGTGAAAGCGGGAGCCGCCACCGGAGAATTTGACAAAAATGCTGCGCAAAAATTAACCTTGAAGGTTTTAAGTTTAGCATCCAGTTTGATTGGAACAAGAATTCCTACCGTGGAGGAGATTCAGGATATCGTGGAAGAAGTGCTGCTTTCCTCTCCCTATCGGAAAACCGCGCGCGCCTATATTATCTATCGCGAGCAACACGCCAGGCTCAGAGCCATCACCACCGCCGCCCACCTTGATCTGGTTGACCAATATCTGGGCAAAAACGACTGGCGAATTAACGAAAACAGCAATATGACTTTTTCCCTGCAAGGATTAAATAATTATCTCTCTTCCGAGGTTACCGGAGTTTACTGGTTAAATAAAATTTATCCCGCCGAGATTAGAGAGGCTCATCTCAACGGAGATTTCCACATCCACGATTTGAGTATTTTTTCTACCTATTGCGTGGGGTGGGACCTCTTTGACCTTTTGGCGGGCGGTTTTGGCGGAGTTTCCGGCAAAGTAGAAAGCAAGCCGGCCAAGCACCTGCGCAGCGCCCTGGGACAGATCGCCAATTTTTTCTATACGCTTCAGGGGGAAAGCGCGGGTGCCCAGGCTTTTTCTTTTGATAGTCAAACACCAATTACCATAAAAAGAAACGGTCATATAGAAACTGTCACTCTGGAGATGTTATTTAATGACTATAAGCACAACGCAAGGGAATTAAATAGGTCTGAAGTAATCTTTACCGAAGATGTCTATAGAAGATATTCTATTGATGATGCAAATAAAAGAAAATATTTAGACTCAAGAATGCTGACTGAACCAATTTTATTTCAACTTGATAAAATAGAGGTTCTTACAGAGAATGGATTTGTCCCATTAAATGCTATCTCACGGCATAAGATAAAGAGCCAAGATGATGAATTGTTGATAATAGAGACGGAAGATGGAAATGTTCTTAGAGTGACTCGTTCTCATCCTGTAGTTTTAGCCGATAGGACAATTAAAAGAGCCGATGAACTCAAGAAGGGAGAGGAACTTTTATCCTTTAATCCGAATCTGGAGTTGACTGAAAAGATAGAATTACAAAATGATTTCGCCTATCTTATTGGTTTTATGATTGCCGAAGGCTGTTGGGGACACCAAACTAGAGATTACTCAATTGTCTCTCAGAAAAGGAATACCAAAGAGAGAAAAAAAATAGAAAACATTTTAAAAAAATTAAAAATCCCCTATTTTGAAAATGGAGAATTTAATATAGTTTTTGGGACAACAAGTATGGGAAGATTTATAAGAAATCACCTTAATCTACAATCGGGAAGTGATCGGAAAAACTTACCTCAATTCCTATTCAGTCTAAAGAAAAAGAATATTGGCGATTTGATCAGTGGTCTAATAGATGGCGATGGAGATATTGATAGAGAAAGGATTATTAGGATTCATTCCACAGGATACAGTTTGCTTATGCAACTAAAACAGGTCTTGAAAATTTTAGGTATAAATTCGACCGTAAGATATGTTTTTGAGAAAAATGCCAAAGAGAATTACAAAGATGCTTATGTGATAAGGTTTAGAATACCGGGAGAACTTCTTCCTCTTTTTGACCAATCTATTAAACTTCAAAATATCAGATTCAAAATTAAGGAATCTCCGAAATTCTCTTCTAGAGTTGTCAAAATTACTGATGCCAAATATGATAATGAATATGTATACGACATAACCTCAAAAAATAATCATTTTTTGATAAATAATATAGTTGTTCATAATTCTAATTTTGACACTTTGTTAAGTCCTTTTATCCGATATGATAACTTGAGTTTTCAGCAGGTAAGGCAGGCCATTCAGGAATTTATCTTCAATGTCAACGTCCCCACCCGGGTAGGGTTTCAATGTATTTCCGAAGATACTGAAATATTGACTCCTGAAGGATGGCAAGGTTACAACGAAATAAGAGAAGGAAGCATAATAAAAACTTTCAATATAAAGACCAAAAGAATAGAAAACCAAAGAGTAACGAATGTTTTTAAGAGATACTACAAAGGTATTATGTATAACTTGAAAAATCGCATCCAGGACCAGTTAGTTTCCCCCAAGCACAAAGTTGTAAGAAAGAAATTTCAAACTGACGAATATATTTTGGAATCTATTGAAGAGATTATGAAACTAAAATCTCCTTTTATTATTCCTATTGTTGCCGGGAAAAATTTGGACAAGATTCAAGAGACCTATATTCAAAAGGTGAAAAAGGTAAATTATCAGGGAGTTATCTGGTCTCCCCATACGAAAAATGAAACAGTTGTTGCCCGAAGAAAGGGGAAGGTCTTTATTACTGGAAATACCCCTTTTACCAATATCACTATAGATTTGACCCCCCCTCCCTATTTTGCCAAACAACCGGTTATTATCGGGGGGAAGCCCCGGAAGGAAACCTACCGGGAATTCCAGGAAGAAATGGATATCATTAATCGGGCATTTCTGGAAGTGATGGCTGAAGGAGACGGCAAAGGAAGAGTCTTTAGTGTTGATGCTGATTGTCTTTGTCCAATTAAAAATTCGGGGAAAATTAAATTGATAAAAATCGGGGAATACACCGATAATTTAATGGAAAAAAGAAAACCTTTCTATTTTAAAGAAAATAATTGTCAAGTTTTAGATGCTAGAGATTTAAATTTACAATGTTTAGGTTTGAAAGAAGGGAAAATAGATTGGCAAAAAATTAATTTTTTGGTTCGCCACTCAATAAACAATCTTTTGAGAATTTCTACTGTAGGCGGATTTAATATTAAAGTGACACCCTCACATTCAGTTTTAGTATTAAAAGATGGAGAAATTCAAAGTTTCAAAGCTTCGAATTTAAAAGCGGGAGATTATTTGGTTGCACCAAAAATTATTCCTTCTGGAGAAAATAAAATTGCCAAAATTTCTTTAGCTGAAGAATTTTTAAAGAGAGGAAAAACAGATGGCATTTATATCAGGGAGGCTTACAAAGAAAATGGAAAAAGATTATGGCAAAAGAGAACCTGCAAAAATTCTACAGGTCATGTAAAAGTTTTCCCCTTAAATTGGATAGGGGATAAAATTGAAAAATTTAATTTATCAAAAGCAAAAATAAGTTTGACTGGTTCAAAAATTAAAATTTCAAATGAACTTCCTATTACAAAAGAACTGGCAGAATTTCTAGGGTGGTATTGTGCCGAAGGTTCGGCAGAAAAAAATAAAAAATATGGAGGGATAAGTTTAGCTTTTAATTTAAAGGAAGAGAAGAGAACTGCTTCTTATTTGGCTCATTTAATTAAAAAAATTTGGCTAGAAATTCCTATTCGCCTTCGAGAAATTAAAGAAAGAAATTTGATCGAGATAAGAATTCACTCAAAACTTTTAAGGAGAATAATTACAGAAATATTTAGAATTGAAAATGGTGTCGGGAAAAAGGTTCCTCAAATTATTTTTGAACTTTCTCCCGAAATGAAAAGAATTTTTCTTTCTGCTTATTTTAAAGGAGATGCGTGGATAACTCAAAACACTGTGGTAAATTCTATTTCGCGAGAATTGATTTATGGAGTTTCGACTCTTTTAAAACAATTAGGGATATTTCATACCCTTACAGAATACAAATGGGAGGGAAAAACTCGTTGGAGAATCAATATCTGGAGAGATAATGAATTAGAAAAAAAAGATTCTTATACTATTTCTAAAATTCCGTTACAAGAGAGCGGTTTAGAGAAAATTGTTGAAAGAATATTGGAAAAAGAACCCGACTTTTATGATTCTTTAGGAAGAAAATATAGAAATTTTAAAACCAGAATTTTCCAAAAATTTGGAATTTCTCATCAAAGCTCTACTTCCTTAAAGAGAATGAAAGAAGGGGTGAGTTATGCGGTAAAATTGGGAATCGAAATCCCCACCGCTTTAAAAGAAATTGAAAATGATAATCTTTTGTTTCTTAAGATTAAAAAGATAGAAAAAACAAAATCTTCCAATGGGATGGTTTACGATTTTTCAACTGAAAGTGAAAACTTTGTCGCCGATCAATTTTTGGTCCACAATACCTTCCCCATCCCAACCTATAATATCACCAAAAATTTTGATTGGGAGAACTCCAACGCCAAATTGCTCTGGGAGGTAACCGCCAAATATGGCATTCCCTATTTTTGCCTGGATGAGAATACCGAAATTTTTACCGATAAAGGAGTTAAAAAAATTAAGAATGTATCATTGAAAGATAAAGTTTTATCTAATACTGGGAAACTTGAGAAAATTAGTTTTAAGAAAAAAGTTAAATCTAATGAAAGTATTATTCTTGAGGGAGACGAGTTTTCTATAATTTGTAGCCTTAATCATAGATTTTTAACGAAAGATGGTTTGAAAATGGCACAAGATCTTTCTTTAGATGATTACCTTTTACAATATAAAGACGAGGTTGTTTTTGAAAATGGTTTAGTTTTAAATAATTATTATCAACAGTTCTTTAAGGTGGATGATTTAGCCCGATTAGGAAGAAATAAATTTGAAAAACTTGTTCCTAAGAGAATAATTAAGAAAATTCCTAAGTTTCAATATTATAAGAATAGATTTCAGTCTACCCTTAATGAAAAGGTTAAAATTCCTGATGATTTGAATGAAGATTTAATGGAACTTATGGGTATTATTTTAGGAGATGGTAGTATTAGAAAGAGTACTGTTAAAGTAACTAATGCCGATGAGGAAATAATAGATTTTACCGTAGAAACTATTAAAAATAATTTTGGATTAAAGCCTGAGATTAGGAAAGCAGGTAAGTCTGAAATATGTAAAGAGATTTCGGTAAGTAGCGTCATCTTAGTTTCCTTTTTGAGAAGTATTAACCTTGGGGGTAATACTTACACCAAAAGGATTCCAGAAATCTGTTTTTGGAGAAAAGAAAAAGAAATAAGCGCTTTACTACGAGGACTTTTTGATACTGATGGATCTCTTACTCTTAATAGGGGGAAAAATCATATTGTATCTATCTCTTTTGCGAATAATGATTTAATGAATGATGTTCTAATTCTCTTAGCAAAAATAGGTATTATTGGAAAAATTAATAAATTAGGCAAAAAAGGCTTTCGCTTAGTAATTACCGGTGAGAGGAATATAAGATTATTCAGAGAAAAGGTTGGTTTTAGAATTAAGAGAAAAGAAAGATTATTGTCGTACCCATGTAAAGATTCTAAACACCCAAGTATGGGGGATAAAATAGTTTCTATAGAAGAAGCAAAAAAGATATCCAAATTTTATGCTTATAAAGGAAAAGACTTGGTGCGGGTAAAAAGTAAAAATGAGTATCCTTACTTATTTATTTCTTCTCACCAGAAAGAAACTAAGGCAGTTTCGATAAATAAAATTGAGAGAATTAAAGAAGAGCGTATTTTATATGATTTGACAGTTGTCTCTAAAAACCATCTTTTCGTTTTGAGGAATGGAATTATAAGCCATAATTCCAACTTCATCAATTCCGATATGAACCCGGAGGATGCCCGCAGTATGTGTCCCTTAGCTGGAGAGGAGAAAGTTTTAATAAAATCATCCAGAGGTAGAAGAGTGGAATATTCAAGTATTAGAAATATTTATGAAGGTAATAGTAAACAGGAGGAGTATGAAATATATAGTGATGGAAAATTTATAAAAGGAAGATTTAATAAATTTAATAACCAAAGGATGATAAAGATTGTTTTAGAGAATGGACATGAAATAAAAACTTCTGAACAGCACCTTAATTTTGTTATGACGAAGCCAAAAAGCAAAGAGTTAATATTAAAAGGAAAGGAATTAAAAATTGGTATGTATCTTCCTTATTCTTTAAATATTTATAAAGGAGAGGGGGGAAACAAGGATTTAGGTTATTTTGTTGGATGTTATGCTGGTGATGGTTCATTAGATGGGGATACTGCAGTGGCATTTTCTTTAGAGAATTATTACAAAAAAGAGGTTATTGTTAAGTTGAAAAAGATTTCTAAAGATTATTTTGGGACATCTGGTGTAGTTAAAGCAGATAAAAAGAGCAAATTAGTTACTCTAAAGATTTGTTCTAGAACAGCAGTGGGTTTGTGTAAGGATTTTGTTGAAAACAAGGAAAGAAACAAACGTTATGCGCCTAAATTATTTACAATGGGCGAGGAATTTAGAAGGGCCGTTTTAAGCGGTCATTATGCAACTGATGGTGGAAATCGAAATAGGATTTACACTTCTTCACCAAAAATGGTTCAAAGTTTAAACATACTGGCAGCAACTTTAGGGACAACAACAAGCATTTATAAAGATGAAAGAAAAAACAGATTAGGCAAAGAGCCTAACTATGCAGTTTTGATTTATCAATTAAACAGGAAGAATTATGGGAGTATTTGGTTTAAAAAGGGTAAAAGATTATGGATGAAAATTAAAAAAATTAAACCAATTCAAAATAGTGCGGCTTATTGTTTTGAAGCAAATATGGGAACTAATCCTATATTCACTGTTGGAACTAGTGGAATTTTGACGCATAACTGCAGACTGCGCCTCGATAATCGGGTGTTAAGAAAAAGGGGAGGAGGACTTTTTGGCGCAGCACCCCTCACAGGTAGTGTGGGGGTAGTAACGATTAATATGGCAAGGTTAGGATATTTGGCTTCCGGCAAAAAGGATTTTAGGGAAAAATTGAATCGGCTAATGGAACTGGCTAAAAACTCCCTGGAGATTAAAAGAAAAACCCTGGAGAGGTTCACGGAGAATAATCTTTACCCTTATTCCAAGTATTATTTGAGAGCGGGCAAAGAGCGTTTTGGGGAATATTGGAAGAACCATTTCTCCACCATTGGTCTTCTCGGGATGAACGAAGCCTGCCTGAATCTTTTAGGCAAAGATATCGGCGATGAAAAAAGCAGGGAGTTCACCCTGGAAATCTTGGATTTTATGAGAAAAAAGTTGCTTATTTTCCAGGGAGAAACCGGCAATATCTATAATCTGGAAGCAACCCCGGCCGAGGGGACTTCCTACCGTTTGGCCAAAACCGACAAAGAGAAATTTCCCGAAATCATCTGCGCTAACGAGGAATCTTTCCGAAATGAAGGCACCGAGCCTTTCTACACCAATTCCACGCAATTACCGGTGGATTATACCGACGATATTCTTGAGGTGCTGGATTTGCAGGATGACCTGCAAACCAAATATACCGGGGGCACGGTCATCCACTTCTATTTAGGGGAAAAGATAGATGACCCGAAGATGATTCAGCATATCGTCCAAAAAATCTGCAAAAACTATCGTCTCCCTTATTTCACCATTACCCCCACTTTTAGCATCTGTTCGGTTTGCGGATATATCCCGGGAGAGCACTTTACCTGTCCGAAATGTTCCCGCGAAACCGAGGTTTATTCCCGTGTAGTGGGTTATCTGCGCCCGGTAAAACAATGGAATAAAGGGAAGAAAGCCGAATTTAGCAGGAGAAAAACATTTAAGGTTGAATGAAAATTGGCGGGTTACAGAAATTTTCGTTGATTGACTATCCGGGAAAAATCTGTGCCATTGTCTTTACCCAAGGCTGCAACTTCCTCTGCCCTTACTGTCACAACCCGGAGCTGGTAAAACCAAAACTTTTCTCGCAACTAATCCCGGAGGATGAAATTTTCTCATTTTTGAAAAAAAGGAAAGGTCAATTAGAGGCGGTTACCGTCACCGGGGGAGAGCCCTGTCTGCAGAACGGTTTATCCGAGTTTTTGCAGAAAATAAAGGAAATGGGCTATCTAGTAAAATTGGACACCAACGGAAGTTTTCCCGAACTATTAAGTGAAATTATTCGCCAAAGTTTAATTGATTATTTAGCTATTGATGTCAAGGGACCTCTGGAAAAATATGAGACGATTGCTGGGGTTCCTTTTGCAACCGAGAAGATTGTAAAAAGCATTAAAATTGCCATTTCCTCTAAAATAAGTTATGAATTCAGGACAACGGTGATAAAATCTCTATTAGATAAAGATGATTTAAGAAAAATCGGCGAGTTGATAGAAGGCACGCATCTATATGTTTTGCAGAAATTCGTTCCCTCCAAACTCTTAAACCCCTCCAAATTTTTAAAAGAGCGTAATTATTCCGAGGAAGAATTTGACCTCTTTAAGCAAATGATGCTTAATTATGCAGAGGATTGTGTGATACGATGATTGCTTTTTTTGGTTTTGCCGGAAGCGGAAAGACCAGCTTTTTCCAGGCTCTTACCAGGAGCGAAAAGGAAAGTTATGCCCCTGATAAACCCCTGATTGGAGAAGTAAAATTACCCGATGAAAGATTAAAATTCTTAGCCGAAAAACTTGAGTCCAAAAAGGTTACCTTCCCTTCCCTTACTTTTCTTGACCTTAAGGGAGCAAACAAAGAAGAAGGTTTCCCGCCTGAGATGCTTGCCCAATTAAAAGACGCCCGCCTTCTTATTTATTGTTTAAAAGAATTCGGGGAAGATTGTAATTGCTCGGACGATTTAGAATCCCTGGAATTGGAATTAATCTGCTACGATTTAGAACTTGCGGAGAAGAGATTGTCCTCTCCTCAAGAGAATTCCTCGGTTCAAACCCTTTTGAAACGCTGCCAGGAGGCTTCACAAAATGGGATTCCTTTAAGGGACCTTGAATTTTCGGAAAATGAAAAAAAGATTTTATGCGAGATTCCTTTTCTCAGTTTCAAGAAGGCAATTATTCTGATTAACAAGGAAAAAGAGGCTTTATCCTCCGGCAATAGGCTCCCTCCTCTTTTATTCAAGCCTAAGGGAAAAGAAAAAATTCCGATTTTTTCCCTTTCTGCGCTGATGGAAAAAGAAATCAGCCAATTGCCTCCCCCGGAGAAAAATGAATACTTGAAAAAAATAGGTTTGGCTGAATCGCCTTTAATTCCTTTTACCAAAGAAATTCTTAATTCCCTTTCTCTGATAACTTTCTATACCGCGGTTAAAAATGAGGCGAGAGCCTGGCTTATACCCGAGAAAACCCCGGCAATAAGAGCCGCCGGCAAGATTCACACCGATATGGAGAAAGGCTTTATCCGCGCGGAAGTGCTTGGCTTTGAGGATTTTCAGAAAGCAGGTTCTCTTGCTTCCGCCAAACACCAAAATCTTACTCACTCCGAAAATAAGGAATATTTAGTTCGTGACGGCGAGATCATCGAATTTTTGTTTACTACTAGAAGGTTTCCAAATTAATATTGCAGTCCATGCTGTCATTGCGAGGAGTGAAAACGGTTGCGAGGCGAAGCCGAAGCAAACTC
>PFWI01000062.1 GCA_002791075.1 bacterium (Candidatus Ratteibacteria) CG_4_9_14_3_um_filter_41_21
GATTTAACCTGCTCTAACACTAACGGCGATGACCATATTGTTACCGCTCAGGATAAGTCTTCTGAGCCTTCTTCTTCCTGTGATTCAGGGAAGGCGATTGTGGGAGCTCAGATAGATCTATCTGCAATTGATCTATATGGAACTGTAGCTGAAGGAAACGAAGAAAATCCTGGTGCTTATGTCCATTACAATATAGATAATGATAATGGGAACACGAGCGGAGGGAATCCAATTGCAGATAAGGATGAGGATGGACCTGTAAGTGGAGAAAACGACCTTAAACAAGCTACAATTACCTTAAAACCTTCTTCTCTTGAAACTGGCAAAGTTATTTTGAAAAGGAGTAATACAAAAGTTCGGACATGGAAGAGTTCAACAAAAGGAGGAAACAATAAAATTTTGGTTGATAGCAATGAGAAAACATGGGACTTATCTGATAGTAACCAAAGACAAGATTTCAATAATGTCAAAAATAACCTTTGGGTTGAGGGTTATCAAGACAATGGCAGTTCAAACCTTACTGCTGAATATAGAGATGCCGAGAACAACTTAGTAGGTTCTGATACTATTAAATATACTTTTATTGGTGCAATTTGCGGAAGGCAACCTACACCATCTGAAAGAAACGATGCAGGATCTACTTTCCCCAACTTAATTCACTGTGAATGGAGTATAACAGGAGAGGCAACTCCTATATATAATTGTATTGCTTGGTCAGTTGGCGAGACGACTACCTGGTATGTAGATGTGGAAGCACATAGAATGCACCCATATGATATTGTCATTGATAATGTGTGGGGGAATGGTGATAGTACAATGACAATGGCTGAATTAGATGCTTTTTATGACGCCAAGGGGTATGAGTCAACTGCAACCGGACCTAACGATGCCGATGTAATGTATTACTCAGGTTTTCATGGTGCTAGAAAAAAAGGATGTAATTGTGGGGCAGGGAAATGGATTATGTTTGAGAGTAAATGTGGTGAATGGGTAAGAATAGAACATGTGCATAACCAGTTAAATGGTGTAGTATATGGTGATCCAGTAAGATACTACAAGCATAAATAGGGGGATATTATGATGAAAAGTCTGCGGTTTGTAATAATTTTTCTTGCAGTGGTAAACACAGTGCTAATTTTGAATGCGGAGGAAAATGTGAAAAAGCAGTTTGAAGCAAAATATCAAGCATGGAAAGGCTATATTTCACGTCCGGAAATAATGGTGCAGTCTATAGCAGGACCGCGTTTTGAATGCCCACAGTTTCAAGAGATTGTTAAACTGGGATTGCCAGCACTTCCATACATTGTTAGAAAAATGGAAGAAAACCCAGATGAACAATTTCTTTGGAAGGCAATTGAAGAAATTACCAAAGTGAAAATTCGTGGAAAATATGATAAACAAAAAAATACGATTATATTCCCAGATTTCCCAGATTTGAAGCCAGGAGAAAATGTTTATTTATACTGGTGGAGAGAAGGTCGTAAGCAAACGCCACAATTATTTGGGAAACTTTACAGCGAATGGAAAGAATTGCAAATTGCCGGTAAAGAAAAAGAAGCAAATGAAAAATATCGGAAAATAAAAAATCTTGGTATTGTAGCCTTGCCATATATAATGGAGAAAATAAAACAAGGAGAAACGGAATTGATACCTATTGTTTCTTACCTGACTGATGAATCTATTAAAAAAGATGCTAAAGTCTCAAAATGCCTTGACTGGTGGAATAGGAACAAAGATAAATGGATAATTCCCAATGGTTCTGAATAAAAAGAAACTGTTAAACAAAATGACTAAAACAAAAATCCTCACCCTCATAGCAACCCTTATCTTCGTATTTATGCCTTTAACTTCTTTAGCCCTTATCCTCGTCCATCAGACCCATTCCCTTTCTCCTAAGGGAAGCAC
>PFWI01000100.1 GCA_002791075.1 bacterium (Candidatus Ratteibacteria) CG_4_9_14_3_um_filter_41_21
TAGGAATTTCCTTTTTCTAACCACGAATTAACGCGAATTACTCTAATTCGTAAAATTCGATAAATTCGTGGTTTTATAACTTGTTGTTGATTCGCAGTTCCAATTTTAAGAAGAGTTTGGAGACAGAATAACCGATAACCGCTCCTCCGACAAGGTCGGATGGCCAGTGAAGACCAAGATAAATTCGGGAATAGGCAATGGCAAAAGCAAAGAGATAAAATAAGGGAGCGAATTTCCGATAGGAAAAACTAAGGATAGTTGCAGCGGCAAAGGCAGTGGCAGTGTGACCAGAAGGAAAAGAACCGTATTTGAAAGAATAGCCAAAGGTATGCACCTGAGCCAGAATTGCCAAAGGCCGGGGCCGGCTAAAAACCATCTTCAAAATATGAGTGATTATACCCGAGGCCGCTAAACTACCAATCCCTAAAAGAGCAATTTTCTTCCGGGAAACCAGATACCAACCAACAAAAATGAGGAAAAGAACGATTCCCTCTCCAAGGAAAGAGAGAAAGAAATTGAGATAATTAAAGAACGGAAGGTCTCCGCCGTTTAAGTAATAAAAAAGACGTTGATCAAATCCAAGAAAAAAATTCATTAGTCTAATTTGGTTGCCAGGGAAAGAATAGCAATGCCGAAAGGGACCTTGGCCTGAATATAGAGAGGAATCTTTTTTTCGTCGTCAGTAAGCCAAACAATCATCTTCCCTTTCCTAAAAAAAGTTGCCTGAAACCATGCCTCTGGCTCAACGATTAAAACTTTCCGTGATTTTCCCTGAAATCGTCTGGTTTCCTTGCTTAAAACTTTAATCTTAATCTCCCAATTTTTGCGGTCAGCATTAACCGGGATTGATAAGACGTCTCCGGCTTCTAACTTTTTATCCTGCAGATTGGAACGCAGATAGTAGAAACTGGAAAGAGGGTCTTGAACGTCAGGAGGGATGTCCATCACTTTCTCTTCGTGATGCTCTTCCAAACTTTTGCCTAATCTAAAGTGTTTCCAAGTGGCGCGGTGGTTCCCTTGGTCATAGAGAACCGTATCCTGGCGGTAGCGCTTACCATTTTTAATATAGGCAATATACCTAACCGGAACAAAATTATTCGGCCGGACCAACGATTCTATCTTGCTCTCCAATTCGTAAAAGAGAGAAAACAGAAAAATACTGCATTTTGTTGAAGCAACAAAGTGATAAAAAGGGTTGCCCTCGATATTTTCCATCTCTTGGACTTCTAAAGAAGCTTCCCCCACCGGAATAAAGTTCCAGGTTGCCCTGTACTTAAGTTGTTCCCCGCAGGCAAAAGGAGCCCCGGCATAAGCCGGACCTTTTAAAAAAAACAAAAGAATTGCTACACCTAATAAACCCTTTTTCATAACGCGTATAGATCCCTTTACAGTTTAAACTCCCTGGTACTCCTGTTAATATCTGAAGCAATCTCCTTTAACTTTTCCTTAACTGCAGAAGGCTCCTTTCCAACCCTCTCGGACAAAGAAGAGAGCTCTTCCCCTATTTTCCTTTCCCTCATTATTTCATTCTTTAGCAGGTGAATGAACTTATTAAGTGTCCGGGAGAAGATAACAATGCGTTTTGTATCATTTTTCCTTAAGTGGATATCATTGGAGAGGTCCCCCCCAAGAACCTTTTCCACCTCTTGATGAACTCGATATAAAGGCCCGGCAATGCGGTGAGAGGCAAAGATAGAAAGGAAAATGAGAAGACCAAAGCCAATTAAAAGGCGAGAGAGAAGAACCTTATTTGTGGTCACAAAGACCGGAGCAAGCTGAGCAATGGCATCCGGGCGGGAAAAGTTATCTAGAATAGAGGACCAGATTGAAAAGTAGATTGTCCCCCCGGTAATAAGGACTGCAGTTATCGAGGCAATCAGAACAACGGTTACATATTCTCCCTGGATACCGGGGTCAATAAAATATTTTCTTCTTTTAAACTTCTTGCTCATTTTAATTTAATTGCATAGGAATTTCCTTTTTCTAACCACGAATTAACGCGAATTACTCTAATTCGTAAAATTCGATAAATTCGTGGTTTTATAACTTGATGGTGCTTCCAGCCTTTTCCTTTCCTCCGGAGAAAGTTTCGGTTCCTCAATAATATGGGGAGTGATAAAAATAAGCAAATCTATCTTTGTCGGTTTTTTCTCGGTGCGCTTGAAAAGATAGCCCAGAACAGGGATATCTCCTAAGAGAGGAACTTTATAAACATTATCTACTAGTTTTTCACTGCGTAAACCTCCAATTACAATTGTCTCACCTTCCTTGACCCGCACATTAGTATCGGCCTCCCGGGTATTGATCCTCTTCACCTTAAGACCGGTACTGCCGGTAACGTCTTCACCCAGAGAGGTTACTTCCGGATGGATAAGCATATTTACCCATCCATCCGCGCAGAGATGAGGAACAACTCTTAAACTTATTCCAATTGGCTCATAACGGTCAAAAGACTCGGTGATATAAGTTGTTGGAGGAGTGCCGGTAACTTCTGTTTTTAAAATAGGATACCTTTCTCCAACCAGAATTATTGCTTCATGACCATCCAGAGTCATAATCTTGGGATTGGAAAGAACATTTGCTTTTTTCTTTTCTTCTAAAGCCCGAATCTCTACCTTTAATTTTTCTCCGATGGTGCGATCGTAAATAAGGGTTACTCCACTAGTTATGCTTGGTGTCCCCGTGGTAAGATCAAGGTCAACTCCGCCTTTTGAACCTTTCTGATAACCAAGTCCGGTAGTATGCCACTGGATCCCAATGTCTCTTACCGCCTCACTATTTACCTCCACTATCATCGCCTCAATAAGAATCTGATTTGGTTTAATATCTAAGTTAGCAATCAATTTCTTGATCCTTTACATAACTTCGGAAGTATCGGTAACGACCAAAATTGTTGGTCTCTTCTCTTGCTCTGAGATTATCCGAACCTTTTTACCCATTTCCTTTTCTGCCGTGGAAACTCCTCCCATCTCCCAGCCACCTTGAATCATCCGGCTTAGAACTTTTACGCTGCCGCGGGAAGATAGTTCCTTGACCAGAATCTCTTTAATCTCCTCTGCTCCTACATATTCAAGTCGGAATATTTCGGTAATCAGAGGTTCAGCCACAAAAGATTTCTTTTCTCTTTCCTTAATCTCGGACAAGGTAGTTACCAGGATGATATTGCCAATCCTCTCATAACCAAAGCCATTTATCGATAAAATAGAATGAAGAGCATTCTCCAAACTAACATTGCAAAGATGAACGGTAACTGTGCCTTCAACCTCCTTTCCGGCAATAATATTAAGATTATTCTGCTCGGCTAAGATTCTTAAAACATTCCTGATATCGGCATCCTTGAAGTTCAGGGAGATAGTATCCCTGTTCAAGGATGGTAAATTTCGCTCCTCTGATTTTGTTTTTTCTGGTGGCATTCCTTCTTTTATC
>PFWI01000150.1 GCA_002791075.1 bacterium (Candidatus Ratteibacteria) CG_4_9_14_3_um_filter_41_21
ATAAAGGTTATGGTTGGTTACCCTACAGGTATGTCTTAGAAGAGTTGGCGATTGATTGGTGGTCATTAATCAAGAACGAGTGGGTTGATACCGGAGTCTTCAATCTTTAATTGAGGAGTAACCGAGGCTGAATTTGCCATTGAGATTGAGAAGTTGGGAGGGCTTTTCTGTCTTAAATTTGGAAGAAAATGACAATAACAAAAATTACAATTTGAAGCCTCACTAACATGAAAAACCAAGAATTTATTTCGGCACTGACAAATGTAACAATAATCTCAATTGTAATAATTAGTGTTATTTCTTTTGTAATTTACAATACAAGATTAATTGGTCCTGTGATAATTCTATTGGGTTTTATTCCATGGATTCCATTAAGAATTTCTGGGAGAACAATAAAATCTGTTGGGGCGGATATTGTATTTGGGGTAATTGATACGGGAATCCTGGGAATTATAGCGTTAGTTGGAGCAAGTTTTGCGGGAGTGCTTGGTGCAATTGTTGGAGGTGCAGTTGGGGATGCTATTACTGATGGATTTGCAGGATTATTTGAAGGAAGAATGGCGGAATATTTAAGAAAACACGGGATTGAAGAGTCAAGAACTCCTCTAAGTTCTGCTATGGGGAAAATGAGCGGTTGTCTAATTGGAGTAGGAATAGTTTTGACAATTGCCTGGAGCATATTAGAAATAAGTATTTAGCCAAGGCGGGCCCCGAACTCTGACAACCGAATAATTTGTGGTGGCAGAGTGGACTTTAGCGAAGGAGAAAAAATGGGAATGTGGATTGGAATAGGAAGGAAAGCAAGAAGGTGTTATGGATTTGATGAAGTATCTTTGGTGCCCGGAAAAACAACGATTAACCCGAATGAAATTAATACTACCTGGCACCTGGGCAAATTGAAATTTGAAGTGCCTATTTTAGCCGCGGCAATGGATGGAGTGGTAGATACCAAGTTTGCTATTGCTTTCGGCAAGTTAGGAGGGTTAGCGGTTTTAAATCTGGAGGGAATACAGTCCCGCTATAAGGAGCCGGAAAAAATTCTGAAGAAAATTATTACCGCTTCAGCAGAGAAATCCACCCGGATTATCCAGGGAATTTACCGGGAACCGATTAAAAAATCTTTAATTGAAAAAAGAATTGCCGAAATCAAAAGAGCGAAAGTTGTCTGCGCCGTCAGTTCCATTCCCCAGAGAGCCGGGGAATTTGGTGAAATTGCGACAGAAGCCGGGGCAGATGTCTTTGTGGTTCAATCAACCGTAATCTCCAAAGAACACGTTTCCTCGGAATATAAATCCTTGAATTTGAGCAGTTTTTGCCAGCGGATGAAGATTCCGGTAATTGTCGGCAACTGTGTCGGATATGACGTTGCTTTAGGGTTAATGGAGACCGGGATTTCGGCGCTTTTAGTGGGTATTGGTCCGGGAGCCGCCTGCACCAGCAGAGAGGTTTTGGGTATTGGGGTTCCCCAGGTGACCGCTACTTGCGACGTTGCCGCAGCAAGAGACTTTTATTATAAAAAGAGCGGCAAATATGTTTCTATCATCACCGACGGAGGAATGACTACTTCCGGGGATATCTGCAAGGCTTTTGCCTGCGGAGCCGACAGCGTTATGGTAGGCTCGGCTTTTGCCCGGGCAAAAGAAGCCCCGGGAAAAGGATATCATTGGGGAATGGCAACTCCCCACGCCAATCTCCCCCGGGGGACCAGAATCAAGGTTGGAATTACGGGAAGCTTGAAAGAAATACTCTTTGGTCCGGCCAGACTTGATGACGGCTCCCAGAACCTCATCGGGGCACTACACACCTCAATGGGCACTCTTGGGGTAAAGAATATCAAGAAGATGCAGTCGGTAGAGGTGATTATCGCTCCGACGATAAAAACCGAAGGGAAACTCTTCCAGCAACTGCGAAGGTCACATCAAATTAATGGGACGCAGAGTTGCTGTCAGTAATTTCAGGGAAGTTAATCTTCCCGCATAGTTGCTGTCAGTAATTTCAAGAAGTTAATCTTCTCG
>PFWI01000101.1 GCA_002791075.1 bacterium (Candidatus Ratteibacteria) CG_4_9_14_3_um_filter_41_21
TAAAAGTAACTCCTTTTTGTCTATCCATACTTTGGTAAATGGAACTCTTTCCCCCTCTTCAACCTCTACCACATAGCATTCCCGTTCACCAACCTTTTCCGTTCCCACAATTTTTGCCTTTTCTGAGAACCAATTCCACCAATCTACTTTTTGATACCGCTTTTCTTCCTCCTCCGAAATCTTTTTCTTTCCCGTGAAAGGAGAAATCATCCAGCTATCTTTGCCATCAGAGATGATAATGGCCTTCATTTCTTCCATTCCTGCAGGAATCCCAGAAGTCGCCAGTGAGGTCTCTATTCTAAACTTCCTGCCCTTTTTTAGTATCTTCATCTCTGAAGTTATTTCTCCTTGAGGAGCGGATGCCTTTATCTCTTGCAGAATGGTTATATCCTTGACCTCTTTCTCGAAGTTTACATACTTTGCCTTTATTTCTTCAAGGATGTTTGACCAAGGAGCAGTCTGACCCTCGCTTACTCCCAACATCAAACCTGCCAGTGCCATCACCAATACTATTACTCCCTTGCGGTTAATCCTTTCTGCCATTTTTCGGTCTCCCTATTTTTTCAGGTAATATATTATTTTGACCTATTCGTCAAGATGGCGGATAACGCCATATTTTCTGGGAACTATCAGGTCTGCTTTTCTGGTAATTTGGTCTTCTTTTATTCTGTAATCAACGTCCATAATCTCGATAAACTCCGTCGTATAGTCCTTTAACACGCCGGGATATTCAAACGTTTTATCACCTTTAGCCAGCTCAAGGATAATTTTCTTTCCAATGTGCCTTTCCAGTAAGGGCTCAAAAGCTGTTCCCACAAAACCTACTAATTCCTGTTTTATCTGCGCGGTGTATTTGCCCTGGGAGGTTAGCAGCCCGCCAACCGGAGTTGCTGCTTTGACCCGGCCGATTAATAGATTTACTACATCCATTAGCGAATCCTTTACCGTCTTAAAGAAATTCTGTATTCTTCTTTTTAATCTTTTTAAGAAAGAAGGATGGTAAGTTCTTTTTAATTCCCTTTCTCGTTTTTTCTTTCCATCCTCATCTAACTCATTGTGATAGCGAACTAAGGCTTGAATAGTAGGATATTCGTATTTATATAGGATATAACTTGTCCCTACTTCATCTTTATGCTTGCCGGTATAAACCAATTCCAATCCGGTATTTTCCACGCTTAGTTTACCGCAAACTATCTTGCCGGTTGTTGCTTCCAAATTCACGGTATTCCCGGAAAAATCCTTCAGGCATTTATCCTGGAGTTTTCCCCTAATAAAAGCACCAAGGACAGTGCATACAATAATAGAAATTATCGTGATTGCAAGTGTATCAGGCATAATAAACTTCTCCTAAAACCACGCCAATATTATTATACTTCTACTATTAATTTTTCTTAGCATTTTTTCCTCCTGCTGTCATTCCCGCAATCAGTAAGCGGGAATCCATTTCTGGGTTATCAAATATCCAATATTACTAATTTAGCACTGACCCTGGATAATAAATTGAGTTTCCTTTCAAGTTCCTTAATCTTTTCTTCTTCTCCAACCAACTCTAAAATGATTAAACCGCTCTCAGAACAATTGTCCAAAACTCCATCATGGATACCAAGACGAGTTTTGATTAAACATCCCCATTCCGTTAAAATTTTCTGAACATTGACAGCAGATTTTTTTCGCTTATCAACTAAAATGATAAGAATATGCTTTTTCATAAGACCTCCTGGTTATTTTACACCTTTTTGTGAGATTGCTACATCCGCCCAAGATAACACTGGCGGATTCGCAATGACAAGGCAAAGAGAAGTCATTGCGAAGAACAGAGAGACGAAGCAATCTAATCTCATTGCCATTAGGAATTTCGTTTTTATTTTGACACAGATTAACACAGATATTCACTGATTCAAAGCTTATAGAATTAAACAATGTCATTGCGAGCGAATGAAATGAGTGAAGCAATCTTATGAGATTGCCACGGGACTTCGTCCCTCGCAATGACAGTTGCGCTATCATCTGTGTGTCTGTGGAAATTGCGCCACTAATCTATACTGCTATCTTTAGTAATCCGCCAGTCCTCCAATACTACTGGCGGATTCGCTAAGATTCGCCAGTCTGCTAGGCGAACAATACTATTGGCGGACTGAAAATATCTGCTTTCTCTATAAAACTGTTTCAGTTACAGCGCACTAGCAAAGAATGTTCTGCGGTTTACCCGATAAAAAGTTAATAATGTTTTGCATTGTTGTCTCCAATATTCTTTCCAGGGCCTCCTGACTGTAAAAAGCGATGTGGGGCGTGAAAACAACGTTGTCTTTCCTTAAAAGAATATGGTCTTTTACAAGATTACCCAGGGCTTGCAATTTCTTGGGGTCGTATAACAGCTGTTTTTCCTCTTTAATCAGTTCTTCCCCTTCCAGAACATCAAGACCGGCACCACTTAAGATTTTTTTATCAAGGGCTTCAATCAATGCCTCTGTATCCACAATGCCTCCCCGGGAAGTATTAATCAGAATAGCTCCTTTCTTGATTAGTTTAATCGTATCTTTGTCAATCAAATGATGAGTAGATTTGTTATGGGGAAGATGGAGGGAGATAATATCGGACTTCCTTAAAACCTCTTTTAATAAAACATACCTAAAGCCAAGCACCTCTGCCAAAAACCTATCCTGATGGGGATCGTAAGCCAGAACATTCATCCCAAAACCTTTAGCCATCTTGATGAGGTGTAGACCGATATGCCCTGCTCCCACAACACCCAGGGTTTTCCCCTTTAAATCAAATCCTTCCAAACCATCTATGGAAAAATCACCTCTGATGGTCCTCATATATGATTTATGGATATTTCGGGATAGAGATAAAATTAAAGCAAAGGTATGTTCGGCAACCGTATTTTCACCGTAAAAAGGGACATTACAAACGGCAATCTTCCGTGATTTGCACTCTTTTAAGTCAATGTGGTCAAACCCCGTAGAGCGGGTGACAACCAATTTTAATCCGGAAAGTTTCCTTATGATTTGTTGGTTAATTTTGGAATAGATAAAAACAGAAATTGCCTCAAAATCTCTAATCTTTTTTGTATTTTCCAAATCCAACGGTTCTTTATAAAATTCAAGGTAATGTCCTTTAAGTTTTCTCCTTAAATATTTCTTTTCCCAACCCTTAATCTCAAAAAATCCAATCTTCACTTTTGGCCCCTTTTTGCACCAGGTTAAAAATTTCTATCGCCTCCTAAGATTCCGCCTAAGAGTCCACCACCGATGCCGGCAATGCCTTTCTGCTCACCTCTTCGCTGAAAAAAACGAGACGCGGCAAAAATACGGTCAGCCAGACGCGAGAAAGGAAGACTTTGCAGGTAAAGCAGTCCTGGACCGGTCATTTTCGCCAGAAAAATCCCCTCGCCGCCAAAGAGGGCATTCTTAAAGCCCCCGACGAATTGAATATCATATTGCACCGACGGGGAGAACGCCACCAGACACCCGGTATCTACACGCAGGGTTTCATTGGCGGATAATTCCCTTTTGATAATCGTTCCACCGGCATGGACAAAAGCCCGTCCACTACCTTCAAGCCGCTGTAAGATAAAACCCTCGCCGCCAAAGAGCCCTGCTCCTATCTTTTTGGTAAAAGCCACTTCAATCTCAACACCTCTTGCGGCACACAAAAAGGCATCCTTCTGACAGAGAAATCTCCCGCCGAGTTGAGCCATCTCCAGAGGGATTATTTTGCCGGGATAGGGAGCTCCAAAAGCAACACGCCCTTTCCCCTCTCCATTAAAAAGAAAGGTAGTAATGAAAAAACTCTCTCCGGTGACCATCCGCTTGAACCCTTTAAATAAACCCCCGCTGGTAGAGGTCTGCATCTCAATTCCTTCGTCCATATACATCATTGCTCCCGCTTCGGCTCTCACTCCTTCACCCGAGTCCAACTCAATCTCAACAATCTGCAGATCATCCCCATAAATTTTATAGTCAATAACATCAGACA
>PFWI01000010.1 GCA_002791075.1 bacterium (Candidatus Ratteibacteria) CG_4_9_14_3_um_filter_41_21
AACTTATTGTAGTTGCTCAATTTATTGAGCTAAATGTTTTATACTTTCCTATACTTTTAAAAAATGAAGCAGAGTAAACTTTTAGTGCCGGAAATTAAGAAATTATTGAAAGAGAACCGAATCGAAGAGATGAAGAGAACTCTGAAAAATCTTCATCCGGTTGATCTTGCCTCTATTTTAGCTAATCTTGAAGATAAAGAAGCAATCGTGACTTTTCGGCTTCTTTCCAGAGAGATTGCTTTATCCACCTTTAATGAACTGGATGAAGAAAAACAAGCGCATCTTCTTTTACTACTGGGAAATTATACGGCCGAGGTTTTAAATGAGATGGCTGCTGACGAGAGGGCGGATCTTTTTGAAGAGTTGCCCGGAGAAATCATCCAGCGGTTTCTTCCTTTGATGAGTCCGGAAGAACGAGCTGACCTTGAGAAACTTCTGAAGAAAAAGGAAAATTCTGCCGGCAGCATTATGACCACAGAATATGCCTCATTGAAGCCAGAATTAACTATTAGTGAAGCATTAGAAAACATTCGGCAAATGGCGCCCAAGAAGGAGACCATTTACTATCTTTACGTTGTGGATAACGAGGGAAAACCGATTGGCGTGGTCTCGCTGAAAGATCTGGTTTTAGGGGAACCTTCTCAGAAAATTGCTGAAATTATGCATCCTGAAGTAATCAGTGTAAGAGAAGAACAGGACCAGGAGGAAGTAGTCAGATTAATTGCCAGATATAATTTTTTGGCGGTGCCGGTCGTGGACAGGAAAAATAGACTTTCCGGCATTGTTACCGTTGATGACAGTTTAGACATCATTAAAGAAGAAAACACCGAAGACGTCCATAAGATGGCGGCAATGGGGGCTCCTGAGGAGGAATACTTTAAGACAAGTTTCTTTATTTTAGCCAAAAAAAGAGTTATCTGGCTGATTGCTTTGCTTGTCGTCGAAACCTTTACCAGCAATATTCTTAAGGGTTATGCTTATGCTTTGGAAGCGGTTATTGCTCTCGCTTTCTTCATTCCGATGCTTATCGATACAGCAGGTAATGCCGGGACACAATCAGCGACTGTAGTCATCAGAGGATTGGCTACCGGAGAATTCTCTCTGCGCCAAACCTTCAGGATATTAAGAAGGGAGATTTTGGCCGGCTTAGTCTTGGGGTCAATAATTGGAATTTTTGGTATGGCCAGAGCCTTCTGGATGCAAAAGAATCCTCTTTTGAGCCTGACGGTGGGTTTGACTTTAGTAGCGATGATCATTTTTGCCACTATCTCAGGAACACTTTTCCCTCTTCTTTTGCGAAAAATCAAACTGGATCCGGCAGTAGCGGCCGGGCCATTTATTACTACCATAGTAGACATCACCGGCCTCATCATTTATTTCCAAATTGCTAAATTTCTCCTGCATATCTGATTCAACTATAAAGATTACCGCAGATAAAGATTAAGGAAAAAGGGGGAAGTAAAAAGATGGGAAATAAAGACAAGTTATAAAACCACGAATTTATCGAATTTTACGAATTAGAGTAATTCGCGTTAATTCGTGGTTAGAAAAAGGAAATTCCTATGCAATTAAATTAGCCCCCTCACCTCCATCCTCTCCCCTTGGGGATGCTGGTGCGACGAATAAGGAGCACCGTTTTAGCATGCCTGCCGAGATGTGAGGCAGGCCGGGGAGGAAATTAATTAGGTGAGGGGTAACTTTGAAATTCCATACAATTAATTAATATTATAATATTCCCCATTTTCCCTTACTTACACTCTGTAGTAAATGTTTTATGGATTTGTTAGGCAAAGTTAAGCAAACGATAAAGAAATATTCTCTTATTGGAGTGGGCGATAAGGTTCTTTTGGGAATCTCCGGAGGACCGGATTCAGTAGCCCTCCTTGACCTCCTCTTCCGCTTTAAAAAGAAATTAAAATTTTCCCTCTTTCTTTGCCATCTTAATCATGGTCTTCGGAAAGAAGCAGAAAACGAGGCGCATTTCGTAAAAGAATTGGCAAATTCCTTTTTCCTTCCCATCACGATTAAAAGGAAGAACATCTCTAAAGTAAAAGGGGGCTCATTAGAGGAAAAAGCTCGCAATGCCCGCTACCGATTCTTCACCCAGACTGCTAAAAAGTATCACGCTCATAAGATTGCTATTGCCCATAATCTTGATGACCAGGCCGAAACCATTCTTTTAAGAATTATTCGGGGAACCGGTCTTCTTGGATTAGGAGGAATAAGATTCAAGCGTCCTTTAGAAAATGCTTCCTCAATCCAAATTATCCGACCTTTACTTTCAGTTAACCGAGAAAAAATTCTTAATTACTTAAAGGAAAGGGAGCTCTCCTTTGTAAAGGACAAGTCTAATGATTCTCCTATTTATCTGCGTAACAGAATTAGAGCGCAACTTCTACCTGTTCTTGCCGAATATAATCCCAGGATTAAAGAATCTTTAGCTAAACTTGCTATTGCCTGCCAAGAAGATTTTGATGGTATTGAAAAAACTGCCTCTGCATTTTTGTCAAAAATTGTAAAGAGGGGAAAGAGGGAAATTGAGTTTGATGTTAAGGAATTTTTAAAAACTCCGGGATATCTCCAAAAGGAAATTCTAAGACTCGCGCTCAAGTATCTTTCTGCAAAACCTTTAAGTTTTTCGGCAATCGAATCCCTGCAATTTCTTATTAGCCAGGAAAAAGGCAAGTCATCCCTTTCTTTGCCCGGAGGCCTGGTAGCCAGGCGTTTTCACAAGAATCTAATTATACAACGACTTTACAAATGATGATTCTTGGGGTAAGATTAATAAAGAACAAAGATTACCACGAAAGCGCGAAGTTAAAGAAAACACGAAAGAAAAAATAGATATTCACCACAGAGGCACAGAGACACAAAGTTCACCAAGAATTATAAATAAATTTTTCTTGGTTATTCTTTGAGCCTTTGAGTCTTTGTGGTTAAAGTATTTTGTAGTTTTTCGTGCCTTCGTGTCTTCGTGGTTAATATTATATTTTATCTTGTTTTTCTTGGTGTCCTCCGTGACTCTGTGGTTACGAAGTTTTTTTATTTTTATGGCTTTTATTCCAGAAAGAATTTTAGAAGAGGTGCGGGAAGCGAATGACCTTGTCGAAATAATTGCTTCTTATTTCCCTTTAAAAAAGATCGGGAAAAATTATAAGTGTCTTTGCCCATTCCATTCGGAGAAAACTCCTTCGTTTACCATTAGCCCTGAAAGGCAAATCTTCCATTGCTTTGGCTGCTCGGCGGGGGGGAATGTCTTTACCTTTGTAATGAAGATGGAAAACCTTACCTTTCCGGAAAGTATAGTATTTTTAGCCGAGAAAGCGGGAATAAAACTTGAATTGGAGAAAACTTCAGAGGAGACAAAAAATCTTCGTCAACAATTGATAAAAATAAACAATGCTGCTGCTGCCTATTTTTATGATAATCTTACTCGAACCAAAAGGGCAAACGACTATTTAGCGAAAAGAGGAATTACCGAAAATTCAATAAAAAGATTTAAACTGGGTTATGCCGAAAAAAGTACCGAAGCCCTCAAAAAAAGTTTGGAGAAAAAAGGGTTTTCAAAAGATATTCTTTTTAAAAGCGGGCTTCTTCGATTATCGGAGGAAAAAGATTTTTATTATGATTATTTCAGGGACCGCATTATTTTTCCCATTCAAAATGAGCGGGGAGAATGCATCGCTTTCGGGGGTCGAGTATTAGATGATTCAGCCTTACCCAAATATCTTAATTCTCCCGAGACCCTCCTTTACCATAAAGGCAAAGTTCTCTATGGTTTTTCTTTGGCTAAGGAGGCCATCGGCAAAAAAAAGAGAGTAATTATCGTAGAAGGTTATCTTGACCTCATTAAAATTTTTCAAGCGGGAATAGAAAATGTTGCCGCTTCTTTAGGAACTGCTCTCACTCTTGACCAGATTCGGGTGTTTAAACGATGGACCGAAAATATTATGCTCTGTTTTGATAGCGATGAAGCTGGCTATATCTCTACTTGCCGGGCTTTCGAGTCTCTTTTAGAAGAAGGGTTGAAGGTAAAGGCCGTCTTTCTTCCCCAGGGTTATGACCCGGATAGATACATCACCGAGAAAGGGGCTAAGGCCTTTCAGGAAAAGATTGATCAAGCATTAGACCCTTTTGATTATAAAATGAAATTTCTATCTTTAAAAAATGATCGTTCCACTACTGAAGGTAAGTTAATAATCGCTGAAGATCTACTTAACCTCATCACAAAATTACAAAATCCTATAGAGAGGTCGGAATATCTGAAAAGAGTTGCAGAAACAATGCACCTTGACGAAGCAGCTTTAATCGAGGAACTCAAAAGAATCCAAAAAGGAGAAATTCACTCACTGGGGTTACCATCGAAAAAAGAGAAAGGAAGTCTGATTAAAGCTCAGGAAATTCTTATTGGACTTAGCCTGGAGGGAAAAGAAACTTTGGAAAAGATTGCCAACTTGATTTCTCCCGCTGATTTTACTGGAATCTATCAGAAAATTTTTGGACAGATCATTGAACTTTCCAAAAAGAGAAAAAAAGTTAACGCCTCTGATTTAATTAGTAATTTAGGAGATAATCCAACAGCCGGAGAGATAATTTCTTCAATCCTCTTAGAAAAAGAAAAATCTTCTATAGAGGTAAGAGAAAAAATGCTTGAGGACTGCATCAGAAGAACCAAAAGAGAAAAACTAAAGGAGAAATTAAAATCTTTGAAAGACCTTATCAAAGAAAGAGAGAAAAGTGGAGATATAAACTTTGAACTCCTGGCAGAATATCAGCATTTTTCAAAATTAGGTAAAACACATTAAAATAACAACAAGGAAAAAGGGGATAAAGACGGAAAGAGGGAAAAAGAAAACTTAATATAGAGATTCATTCCCCT
>PFWI01000235.1 GCA_002791075.1 bacterium (Candidatus Ratteibacteria) CG_4_9_14_3_um_filter_41_21
CGATTTTGTTTCTTCCACCGAGGGAACCGGTTGTGTCCATAGCGCTCCCGGTCACGGAGAGGATGACTATAAAATAGGGTTAAAATACAACTTGCCTATTCTATCCCCGGTGGATGGAAAGGGGAGATTTACCAAAGAGGTAAAAGAATTTGAGGGGATTAATGTTTTTTCGGCCAATAAATTAATAATTGATAAAATGAAAAGAGAGGGCTCGCTTTTCTTTGATGAGGAAATCAGTCATTCCTACCCTCATTGCTGGCGGTGTAAAAAACCGGTAATTTTTAGAGCTACCGAGCAATGGTTTCTCCGGGTAGACTTTTCCGATTTGAGGAAAAGGCTTGTCTCTCTGGTGGAAAAGGTAACCTGGGTGCCTAAAGAGGGGAAGGAAAGAATCAAGAGTATGCTGGAGAACCGCCCTGACTGGTGCCTCTCCCGGCAGAGATACTGGGGAGTGCCTTTACCTGTTTTTTATTGCCGGAGATGTAAAAAACCAGTGCTTACTGAAAAGACGATTGAAAACATCCGGAAAGAAGTAGAAAAGGAAGGTTCCGACATCTGGTTTCTTAAGGAAGCAAAGGAGATTCTTCCCGAAAACTTTAAATGCCCTTATTGCCGGGGGACAGAATTCAGCAAGGAGAATGATATTCTTGACGTTTGGTTTGACTCGGGAGTAAGCCACCGCGCAGTTTTAGAAAAAAATCCGGAGTTGGGATATCCCGCAGACCTCTATTTAGAGGGTTCTGACCAGCATCGGGGCTGGTTTCAGACCAGTTTGCTTACCGCGGTAGGAACAAAAAATAGCGCTCCCTTCAAAACCGTTCTTACCCATGGCTTTGTGGTAGATTCCGAAGGGAAGAAGATGTCCAAGTCCTTAGGCAACGTAATTACCCCGTTTGAGATTATTGAGAAGGATGGGGCGGATATCCTGCGGCTTTGGGTTGCTTCGGAAGATTACCAAGCCGATATCCGCATCTCCCCGGAAATTATTAAACATTTAATCAGCGCTTACCGCAGTTTGCGCAATACTTTTCGGTTTTGCCTGGGGAATCTCTTTGATTTTGACCCGGAGAAGGACCAGATTGCGGCTTCCGAACTCCTGGAGATTGATTCCTGGGCAATTGAAAAAGCAAGAGAAATACTAAATAGAACGGAAAATTGCTACGAAAATTTTGATTTCCATAATGTCTTTACAACCATTTATAATTTCTGCAATGAGGCGCTTTCCTCTTTCTATTTCGATACCTTAAAGGATAGATTATATACCTATGGGGGAAAATCGAAGGAGAGAAAATCAGCCCAAACCGCCATTTACCAGATTGCCGTTTTTCTGCTTAATATTCTTGCTCCCATCCTTTCCTTTACCGCCGAGGAGGTCTGGCAGAACTTTCCCCGGAAGAAAAACGAGCCCTCCAGCATTCATCTTCTTTTCTGGCCGGAGAGAAAAGAACCGGACAAAAAATTGCTTTCCCGCTGGGAAAAATTCCTAAAATTAAGAAAGGAAATATTAAAAGCTCTGGAGGAAGCAAGAATTAAAAAAATTATTGGCAGTAGTATGCAGGCAAAAGTAATTCTTGCAGTTACTGACGATGAAACCATCAATTTTTTAAAAACGTTTCCGCAGATAACCGAACATCTTCTTATCGCAGAGTTAAGGACCGAGGAGAAAAAAAAGTTTGAAGTTAAAGTTGAGCGGACGCAATATCAAAAATGCGCCCGCTGCTGGATTTATCATCAATCAGTCGGTCAGAACCGAGAATATCCGGATTTATGCGAAAAATGCATCTCTATAATAGCCACTAATAAACACGAATGAACACAAGGAAAAAGGGGAAAAGATGGAAAGACGGGAAAAAGTTCGCCTAGAATACTGGCGAATCTTAGTGAATCCGCCTAGTAGAGCGTTCTTCAAATAATGTTGTTATGGTTTGTCATTGCGAGCGACAGCGAAGCAATCTCATATCGTTATCCACAAAGGGATTGCGGAGCTTGTTCCGAGTGAAACGAGGAATCTCCGAGTTTGCTTCGGCTTCGCCTCGCAACCGTTTTCACTCCTCGCAATGACAGCATGGACTGCAATATTAATTTGGAAACCTTCTACTAGTAGTATTGGAGGAAAAGATTAATTAATATTTCATTCCCCTTTTTTCTCAAAAGGGGTGTCCTGAAGAGACGGGGTATTTTCTTCCCCTTTTCTTACAAAAGGGGTGTCCCGAAGGGACGGGGTATTTTCCCCTGTTTCCCATTTTCCCTTGAAGATAGTGGTCCTTATTCGTGTCAATTCGTGGTTAAAAAAATATGAAAATAATTATTGACGGTTATAATCTTATCTGGGCGGCGCCAGAATTAAGAAGAAAGGTAATCAGCGAAGAAAAACCGATTAATCTTAAGGAAGGCAGAGACACTCTTCTTCATTCCCTGGCCTCTTACCAGAGAGGACACCCAAAATTAGATATAATCGTTGTCTTCGATGCCCAGAAAGAGGTTTTTCTTTATCCTTCCCTGCAATCGGGAATAAAGGTTCTTTATTCAAAAGGGGAAACCGCCGACAATCTCATCAAAAAAATAGTTGAAGATGAGGAAAAACCGCAAAAGACTCTGGTGGTGACCTCGGATAAGGAACTGAAAGGAAGAGTGAAGGAAAGAGGAGCGCAGGTGATTGGCTCCTTAACTTTTTTTAAGAAAATTTCTCCGGTAAAAGAACGTTCTCCCGAAAGATTAAACAATCAGCAGGAAAATCTCATCAAAGAGGAACTGAAAAGAACCTATAAAATTGAATAAGGGGTTTTGGAGGTGGATATGAGTAAGAAATGTAGAGTATGGTTTTTTAGTATTCTTTTTTTAATGGGTTTGGTAGGAATCGGCAAAGCCGAAGAAAAGCAGATTGCTACTCTTTCTGCTTACTTGGGAGAAGTGTTGTTGCAGAAAGCCGGGGAAACCACCTGGCAGCGAGCCGAGGAAGGAACTTTTCTCTTTGAGGAAGATAAAATTCAAACCAAAGAAGATTCTTCTGCTGAAATAATCTTTGATTACGAAAATGTTATAGAGCTTTCCCAGAATTCCCTTCTGGAGATTAAAAGTTTAAAGATCAAAGAGGATGATTCCAAAGAATCGCTCTTAAAACTGGAGATAGGCCGAGTATTGGCTGAGGTTGGAGAAATCCCGGCCAGCTCCAAGTTTGAGATTCACACTCCTACTGCTGTTGCCGGAGTTCGGGGAACCGAGTTTCTCGTTGAAGAAAAGGACGGGGAGAGTTCGGTTGCGGTCTTTAAGGGAAAAGTCGGGGTAAGGGGAATTGCCAAAGAAGGTTTAATGGCTAATGAGGTTTTAATCCCGGCCAATTATCAAACGTCTGTTCTTCGCCACCGGAATCCCCAAATTCCTTATGGGTTATCCAAAAAGATGTTTCTCTGGAAGAAAAATTTCGCTTATTTAGAAAAGAGAAGAAACCAGTCCAGGACCTGGTGGCAGGGCTTGAATCCCTCCGAGAGAAACAAACTGCGGGAGAACATAAATAAATACAAAAAATTGCCGTTCAAGCGCCAGCAAGAAATTAAAAAGAAAATAGAAGAATTAGGATGGAAGAAAAAATTGGTGCAATCCAATAACTGGCAGCCTAAACCTGTATACCAACCCCCCCAAAGATATCCCAAAATTAAGCGATAAAAATAATGAAGCAAGATAGGAATTTCCTTTTTTGGACGCTAGAATAACTTCAGGATAAAATCAGGAAACAGGAATAAGAATTAAGGAGTA
>PFWI01000070.1 GCA_002791075.1 bacterium (Candidatus Ratteibacteria) CG_4_9_14_3_um_filter_41_21
ACTGCTGGTTATCCGGGTCGCAGGATCAATACGGAAGATGGACCTTTATCAATCTTAATAAAGAAGAGGTTAAAAGCAAAATCAAAATAGCGCTTACCCTTTTAGCGATTAAAGTGGATAAAAACGGGAAGGAAACGAAAAGCTCCAGCGAGATTTTAATCAACGTAGGCAGGTTAAAAACCAAAAAGTATGTGGGTGGCGAGGCTACTGGGCAACAAGAAGACTGGGACTATTCCGTCATTAAGGATTTAAGCAAAAATGTTGAAAGCGGGGTGCTTTTTACTATTGAGGTTGATAAATCCCTTCTCCCCGAGGATGGGAATCTTGCGGTCAAGATTATCCGGCGGGGAAATGATAATAGACCATGGCTTGGGATAAAAAAAGATTCGGTTGCTATTTCTTATTGATTTTTTTCTTTTCTTCTTTCAGTTTGTCCGCTGAAGAACTCAAAACCTATACCCTTTTTTCCTCTGAAGAACCCGCTAAATATTTAGAAACCGTTGACTACCAGCCCCTTAAAGAGAAAGCCGCCGAGATTGCTAAAAAATGGTCAAACGACGGGAAAAAAGCGGAAGGTATTGCTAATTGGGTGGGGAGTTCAAAAGACTATGATGTGGGCGGCTTGGAGAAAATAATAATAGGGATTCCCAACCTTGCGGCTCCCGAGGCCAGCAGTATTGCCGCCCTCTTCCAATCCAAGAAAGGAGTCTGCGGCGATGCCGCTGTCTTAACGGTAGCAATGTTGAGAGCGGTGGGTCTGCCGGCCCGGATTCTTTTTGATTGCAAAGATAAAGGAAACCCCGGCCATGCCTTTAGTCAGGTCTTTTTTGACCGGGGATGGTGGGCGATTGATACAACCTTTGACACCAACAGAAAAATTTTCTCTTACCGGCAGTTTTCCGAATTAGAAGAGCCCTGGTTTACGGATGAGCCCGGGGAGGGGAAAAAGATTGTCGTCTCCCCGGATTTTCTCTTTGGGACTTTGTTATATCCTTTCAGCCGGGAAATCATTGTTGACGGCAAAGTGAGTGCCCTTTCTTTAAACTTAACCTTTTTCGGTTCCTGGGGTTCTGACGCGAGCAGGATGAGGCTTGCCGGGGAGCCGGTTTTAGACGCCAAAACAAAAAAAGTGGCGCAAACGCTTTACTTCCCCCCGCATCTCTATAATCTCATTAGGGAAAAGAAATGCTATATTAAAACAAAATTACCCCTGGGCTCTTATCGCTTAAGTTATGGAATCAGGACCGGGCTAACCGGCTTCTTCCATGAAATAGGATATATCAATTTTATGCTGATGGGTCCTTCCGTCGAGGTTAAGATTAATGCGGAAAAACTGAAACCTGCTCCCGGAGTTGAGAAAAAATTATTCACTGCCCTTTGTTCGGTTTTGCAGATGAAATGAAACAGGAGTACAGAGAAGAAACTTCTTTAATCGCAAAGGCAAAAAAGGGGAATTTAGATGCTTTTGGCGAACTCCTTTCCTCGGAGGAGGCAAAACTTTTTCGGGTTGCTTTTCTTCTTTGCGGGGAAAGAGAGGAAGCCAGAGACCTTCTACAGGAAACATTTTTAGCTATTTGGCAAGCCTTGCCGCGTTTTTCGGGAAGATCCAGTTTCTACACTTATAGTTATCGGATTCTTCTGAATATTCATCACAAGAGGAGAAGAAAAAGGAGGATTCTCCTTCCTTTTTTGGAAGGCATCAAGGTCAAAACGCGGCTCTTATCTCCTGCCGAATCCTTCAAGAAAGAGGAAAAAAGAGAAAGGGTCCGGGAAGCCATCGCAAAACTGCCCTCGATTTTCCAGGAAGTAATCCTCCTTTGCTACTTAGAGGAACTTTCCTATCGGGAGATTGCAGAGCGCCTGGGTCTCAAGGAGGGAACAATTAAGTCCCGTCTCTTCAAGGCAAAAAAACTCCTTAGGTGTCATTGCGAGCGAATGAAATGAGCCTGGCAATTCGACGAAGTCATTGCGAGGCCGAAGGCCGTGGCAA
>PFWI01000136.1 GCA_002791075.1 bacterium (Candidatus Ratteibacteria) CG_4_9_14_3_um_filter_41_21
TTAATAATATTCTATAAGTTTCTCCCTTTTCCCCTTATTTCCCATTTTCCCTTAAGCAGTGGTTCTTATTCGTGTTAATTCGTGGTTAAAGTATTTTGTTTCTCCGTGTTCTTGGTGTTTCCGTGGTAGATTACTTTTGTAGTTATTTTGTTTCTTTGAGACTTTGAGTCTTGGTGGTGAAGTTTATTATAATTAAAAAATGAAAAGATTGGTTCTTGCGGTATTTTTTTTCGTTTTTCTTTTCGGTCCACAGAAAGTTGGCTTGAATGCTCCATCCCAACCAGAGGGAGAAAAAATAGAGGAATTTTCTCTTTCTCATCGTGATCAATCCGGGGAGTGGAAAATACTGGGAAAAACTGCTCTTCTTTCTCCGGACCAGAAAAATACTTCTATAATTAATCCCAAAATTACCATCAGCGACAAGAAAAAGAAGGTTCTAACCTTGCAAACCGCCGAGGACGGAAGAGCAGAATTTAATATTGACGAGAAGACCAAAAGAATCAATTCCCTGATTGCTACTAAAGGAGTAATCATTATCCAAAAAGATAATCAAGGGGAAATAATCTTTAAGTCAGTCTCGGAAAAGGCAGTTTATAACGGAAAGGAAAAGGTGATCATTCTTAGCGGAAACCCTGTGGTAGAACAGGGAAAAAATAGATTCCAGGGGGAGATTATCCATTTCTTTATTGAAGAGAATAAGATTGTCATTGAAGGAAAAGTGAAGGGAACAGTTTTCCCGGAGGAAAAAGACTAAATAGTCACGAATGAACACAGATAAAATATTCACCACAGAGTCACAGAGACACAAAGGTAATATATAATTATAAAAATCTTTTCTTGGTTATTCTTTGAGACTTTGAGTCTTTGTGGTTAAAGTGGTGATAGTTTTTCGTTGTTTTTGTTGGTAATCTTGGTAATTTATGAATAAAAGAAATGAGTTGCCTTTTTCGCCGAAATATGTTATTGTATCTCTCATTATTTTTTGTTCTTTTTTCTCTCCCCGGCTTGCCTTCAGCGCAAATTCTGCTGCTGAACAAGAATATCAAATTAGAGTCAAGTTAGGAGAGCAGGGAATAATAATAAAATTGTCCTTTGAAAAATATTTATGCGGGGTATTAAAAGGCGAGGTGTCTTTTTCCTGGCCTTTGGAAGCTTTAAAGGCAATGGCCGTGTCAGCGCGCACCTACACCTTTAACCAACTCGAAAAAAACCGGGACAGAGATTACGATATTATGAATTCCGTATTCAATCAGGTTTATCAGGCTGGAGCCCCTCACCTCAATATTTTGCAAGCGGTAAGAGAAACCAATGAGGAAGTCGTTACCTATCAAGGGAAATTAGCCGCAGTTTTCTACCATTGCAGTTCTGGGGGGAAAACGGCTAATATTGCGGATATATGGCCAAGCGAGAATAATTTTCCCTATCTTTCGGGAGTGGATGACCCTTATTCAATCCAGCCTGAAAAATACTATCCCTGGAAACGCACTTTTGATTTGGAGAGTTTTTCTCGAAAATTCTCCGGCTTGGGGAGAATTAAGAAATTAAGAATATTGGAAAAGGATTCTTCGGGAAGGGTTAAAAACATTGAGCTTTCCGGAGAAAAAAGAACCTACGAATTGACGGGAAAAGAATTTCGTTATACGATGAATCTTGATTTAAAGCAGACTGATAAAAATTATTTCCCCAGCACTCTTCTCTTCTCTGAACCGGAGATTAAAGAGGAAAGAATAATTTTTACCGGATATGGTTCAGGCCATGGGGTGGGTCTCTCGCAATGGGGAGCTAAGAAAATGGCTGAAGAGGGAATATCTTACGAGGATATCTTAAGGCATTATTTTCCGGGCACTGAAATTGGGAAAGTAATGCTAAAGTGAAACCACAGAGAAAAGAAAAAAACAATATTCACCACAGAGGCACAGAGACACAGAGTTCACCAAGAATTATAAATAAATTTTTCTTGGTTATTCTTTGAGCCTTTGAGTCTTTGTG
>PFWI01000243.1:0-724 GCA_002791075.1 bacterium (Candidatus Ratteibacteria) CG_4_9_14_3_um_filter_41_21
GAAATTTTTACTTACCTTTTACCATGGCATGGAGCAGCTCTTTCCCTTTAGGTTGGGGGATTTCTCTTCCTTCTTTTTCAGCGACTTCTATCCATAGTTCCGTTGCCACCTTAATTTCTTTCAATGCTTCTTCTTCAGTTTTTCCAAAAGCAGAACATCCCGGCAACTCAGGAACTGTTGCAATATACCCTCCATCCTCTTCGCTATAAAATATCTCAATAGCGTATTTACACATCTCCTTCCTCCAACAAATTATATCTCTCTATGATTTTCAAAAATTGCTTTACTTGATAGGACTTAGCTTTACCCTCTACATTTTGAAAATTCAACATTTCCTTGACCCCTTTTCTGACATATATCCTATGGCTACCCTTTCCTCCCCTGAAATGGAATCCAAACAACTCTGCAGTTTTACAAATCTCTTCAAACCTGACATTTTTGGGATTTCTTTTGAAACTTTCATATCTTTCTCTCTTCCTCATTTACTGTGTCTTTGGGAATTGTAGTTTGATTTATTATACTATTTATGTTCCACTTTTGCAAAAGGACTCTAACAGTTAGGACAAGAACTTAGCCCCCTCACCTAATTAATTTCCTCCCCGGCCTGCCTCATCCCGAAGGGATCCCTTTGGGACATCTCGGCAGGCATGCTAAAACGGTGCTCCTTATTCGTCGCACCAGCATCCCCGAGGGGAGAGCGGGGCACCCACGAAGTGGGTCGTGG
>PFWI01000243.1:791-5265 GCA_002791075.1 bacterium (Candidatus Ratteibacteria) CG_4_9_14_3_um_filter_41_21
CTCACCTAATTTCCTCTCCCCAAGGGGAGAGGATGGAGGTGAGGGGCTAAGTTCTTTTTCTTTATTTTTCCAAAGTTTGTATTCGATGGAGTCAATGAGAGCCTGGAGACTGGCTTCAATGATATTTTCGGAAAGTCCCACCGTACCCCAGGTTTCTTTCTTGTCCGAGCTCTGAACCAGAACCCTTACCTTGGCCGCGGTGCCGGCCTCAGGATTTAAGACCCTGACCTTATAGTCAATAAGCCGGAGATTGGAAAGTACCGGATAAAACTTCTCCAATCCTTTACGCAGAGCCGTATCAAGAGCATCAACCGGACCATCACCTTCGGCTACCGTATATTCAATTTTATGCTTAACTCTTAATTTAATCGTGGCTTCAGAGATGATTTGGCCATTCTTTTTTTCGACAATAACCCGAAAACCAAGAAGGTCAAAGGATCTTTTATATCCTTTAGAGAGTTTACGCACTAAGACGTTGAAAGAAGCGTCCGCAGCCTCAAATTGATATCCCTCTTTCTCCAACGTACCCAAAAGTTCTCCGATTTCCTTGACCTTCTCTTTCGTTTGTTCTTTTAAACCGAACCTCTCCAATTTATAGAGGATGTTACTTTTGCCCGAGAGCTCTGAGATGAGAATTCTTCTTTCATTTCCCACCAGAACCGGGTCGATGTGTTCATAACTTTTTGGAGTTTTACTGATGGCATTAACGTGCACTCCTCCTTTATGCGCAAAGGCACTTCTCCCCACAAACGGCTGGTTATTCTGGGGAATGAGGTTAGCCAATTCGTTGACATAACGAGAAAGACCGGTGAGATTTTTCAGTTGTTCCTTAGCTAAAATATTCTTTTTCAATTTTAGTTTCAAGATAGGCAGGATAATACAAAGATCGGCATTACCGCATCTCTCTCCAAAGCCATTGATGGTTCCCTGAACCTGAATCACTCCTGAGAGCACGGCCAAAATAGAATTAGCTACGGCTATTCCCGAATCATTATGGGTATGAATCCCCAGGGAGATTTTGATTTTGCTTCTTGCTTCTTTTATAATCCTGCATAATTCTTCGGGTAGGGTTCCTCCATTCGTATCGCAAAGGATGATTCTTTCGGCACCTTTTTCGGCCGCGGTGGCAATGGTGGCAATGGCATAATCAGAATCTGCTTTATAGCCATCAAAGAAATGCTCGGCATCGTAGAAGACTCGCCGATTATTTCTCTTCAGGTAGGCGATTGAATCTCCAATAATTTCAAGATTATCTTTTAAGGAAATACGCAAGACCTCTTTTACATGAAGGTCCCAACTTTTGCCGAAGATAGTAACAACCTCTGTTTCCGCTTTGAGGAGAGCGTTGAGATTTTTATCCTCTCGCGCAGAATTTTTCATTCTTCGCGTACTGCCGAAGGCAACTATTTTGCTGTTTTTTAACCTTTTCTTTTTGATTTCCTCAAAGAAGGCGATATCCTTGGGATTGGAACCCGGCCATCCACCCTCAATAAAGTTAATTCCCAACTCATCAAGTCTTTGAGCAATCTTAATTTTCTCATCTAAAGAGAAGGAGATATCTTCTCCCTGCGCTCCGTCGCGCAGCGTCGTATCATAAATCTCTATTTTATTCATCATTTTTAACCACGAATTACACGAATTTCTCTAATTAAATTGCATAGGAATTTCCTTTTTCTAACCACGAATTAACGCGAATTACTCTAATTCGTAAAATTCGATAAATTCGTGGTTTTATAACTTGAAATTTAAAATATTTATTCTCTTTGTTGTTCTCTAATAATTCGTATAATTCGATAAATTCGTGGTTGCTTATTTATTCTATAAACTCCTTGTGTACCGCTCTTAAAGACTTTTTTCCGTCCTTTTTGGGAACAACCGTGGAAATCTTAATCTCTGAGGTGGTAATCATTTTAATGTTGATTCTATTTTTAGCCAGGACAGAAAACATTCTGGCCGCTATTCCCGGATGACTTTGCATTCCCAGACCAATAATAGAAACTCGGGCAATATCCTTATCAAAACTTACTTTTCCGGCTCCAATTACAAGAGCGATCCTTTTAGTAACTTTAACCGTTTCTTCTAAATTGTCAATAGAGACGGTGAAGGAAAGATCGGTATAACCCTCCTTGCTCACGTTCTGGACGATCATATCCACGTTGATTCCATTTTTCGCAATAGAGCCAAAAATTTTAGCGGCAATTCCTGGTCTATCCAAGACTCGGAAAATAGAAATTTTCACTTCTTTTTCATTTAAAGTGACTCCACTAACGCAAGGTGCTTCTACAGAAGTTTTATCTTTAATGATGGTCCCCTTTTCCTTTGAGAAACTTGACCCGACGAGGAGAGGAACCCGGAATTTTTTTGCTAATTCTACAGATCTGCCATGCATCACCTGCGCGCCACATCCAGCGATTTCCAATACTTCATCGTAGGAAATAGAAGGAATTTTTTTAGCTTCTTTTACGATAGCGGGGTCAGTAGTGCAAATCCCCTTAACATCGGAAAAAATTTCACATCTCTTGGCGTTTAAGGATTTGGCTAAAGCGACTGCTGAAAGATCTGAAGCTCCCCGGCCAAGGGTGGTAATTTCTCCTTTCTGGCTGATTCCCTGAAAGCCAGCCACAATAACTATTTTTCCTCTTTTTAATTCTCTTTTAATTCGCCGGGGATCAATAAGAAGAATTTTTGCCTTAGTATGAATTTGGTCAGTAATAATGCCGGCTTCGGCCCCGGTTAGCGAGAGAGCCGGCTTTCCTAAAGATTTTATAGCGAGGGCAAGCAGACTGCTGGATACCTCTTCTCCGGTAGATAAGAGTCGGTCTAATTCGCGTCCTTGCGGAGATTTTGAAAGCGTATTGGCCAGATTAATCAATCGGTTAGTTGTTGTTCCCATAGCTGAAACAACGATCACCAGAGAAGTTTTTGCTCTTCTTTGGGATGCTACTATTCTTTTAGCGATATTTTTTATCTTTTCGGCAGTGGCTAACGAAGAACCACCATATTTCTGAACAATTATTTTCATTTAAAATTTATCCACAGATTAACACAGATATACACAGATAACTATGAAACTAACTACTAACTTCAAACTTTTCACTCTGAACTGTTTTTATATCTGCGTTCATCTGCGTGTATCTGTGGTTTCAAGATTTTTTAATTACTTAAATATTCTGTTAAAAGAGATTTTAATTTTTTAATCTTTTTAGAATGTCGTAACTTTTCTAAAGCTTTTCCTTCAATCTGGCGAATTCTTTCTCGGGTGAGGTTGAAGTATTTTCCTACCTCTTCTAAAGTTCGTTGGTATTTTTTATCTCCTAGGCCAAACCGTAGTTTTAAAATTTTCTGCTCCCTTTCATCTAAACCCAGGAAAATTTTTTCGATTTCCTCAGCCAGAATAGCTCTGGCTGCAGAATTTATTGGGGAAACCGTTTTTTTGTCCTCTACAAAATCACCAAAGGTAGTTTTTTCCTCCTCGCCAATGGGCATCTCCAGGGAAATTGGTTCCTGATACATTGACCTAAGGATAGTCTTTACTTTGGCTGAGGGCGCTTTTGCTTTTTTGGCAATTTCTTCCACATTAGGCTCACGATCAAGCGATTGCAGGAGTCCGGCGCGAATCTTATTCAATTTGTTGATTTTCTCTCTCATGTGTACGGGAATCCTGATGGTAGTAGAATGGTCGGCAATGGCCCGGGTGATGGCCTGGCGGATCCACCAGGTAGCATAAGTAGAAAATTTAAATCCTTGTCTATACTTGAACTTCTCCACTGCTTTCATCAGTCCAATATTGCCTTCCTGAATAAGGTCGCGAATAGTTAATTTAGGATTAGTATATCTCTTGGCAATATTGATAACTAATCGAAGATTTGCCCTAATAAGACAGTTCATTAGCCTCTCAACTTCCCTTTCTCGTTTGCGAATCGTTTTTCTGCAGGATTTCCTTTTTACCTTTTGAAGTTCCTTTTCGGCGTTTTCAATCTGCCTGGCTAAGTCAACTTCTTCTGTTTTGGTTAGAAGCGCAGTTCCTCCGATCTCTTTAAGATAAGCTCGGAGAGGATTTTTTATCTCTTCGGAGAGAATTCTTTTTTCCTCTTCATTTTCATAATCGTCTTTTAAGGGGACCGGCTCTTCCAAGGCAATATTAAGTTCGTCAAGTCTCTGGTAGAAGTTATCAATCTCTTCCGGGTCAATTATATTCGGGGGGAGAGCCTTATCAATTTCTTCAAAGGAGAGAAATTTTTTTTTCTTCCCTTTTTTAATTAGAGCTTTAATCCGGCTCCCTTCTTTTATCTGATTATCCTTCTTTTTCTTCATTCCCTTTCAAAACATTTACCACGAAATCACGAAATAAAGAAGACACGAAAGAAATAGCAACCACGATATTATCTCGAATTTCACGAATTAAAAAACAGCATTCACCACAGAGGCACAGAGACACAAAGTTCACCAAGAATTATAAATAAATTTTTCTTGG
>PFWI01000138.1 GCA_002791075.1 bacterium (Candidatus Ratteibacteria) CG_4_9_14_3_um_filter_41_21
TAATTCGTGAAATTCGAGAAATTCGTGGTTATTATTATTTCGTGTCTTCGTGCTTTCGTGGTAAGTGTTTTAAAAGGAAATTCCTATGCATTAAATTTAGGTAGGAGGCAAAAGGGGCTTTAGCTAGAGCAAGCAGAAATTTTCCATCACCGAATGATAAGCAAGGATGTACATACCGGCATTCCATCCTTGATTTCCGCCCTGGCATGGCCTGCCGGTCTTCCCGTCTAACCACTCAGAGAAGTTACGATTAAGTAGCGTATTGGCTTCGGCCAGCTTTTCAAGCTGACCTCTGGCTTCTTTCATTCTTTTGTCTTTAACCAGTGCGAGTACGTAAAAACCTCCGATGTAGGGCCAAATACCTCCATTAAGATAATGGAAAGGTTTTCTCGCATCACAGTTCTCAAAATAATCTTCCCAGTATTTTGACCCTCTTCTTATCGGCGGATAAATTGCCTTCACCGGATAGGGCAAATCTATTTTCATCCTCCTGATGTATGATAAAATTTTTATAGTCTGCTTTTTATCGGCCAAATCAAAGACCATTGCCAGAATGTTACCCAGTGAATCAAACCATTCTCCCTGTTCGCGATAGGTCTGGTGATTTTTCCATCTCCAGGCCAGGTAAAAATCTCCTCCCCACAGACCTTTCCCCTTGTCCTTGTTGATAATGTTCTTGAGTATGACTGCCTCCCGGTCTTTTCCCGTTAAAAGAAGCACTCGGTAATATAGAGCCTGCGTATTTATGGTGCGGCCGTATTTATGCGGGAAGGCATCCTGCCAATCTGTTGTAGGAAGCTGCTCAAGGGTACCCTCCTCTCCCACATCCTGATAACTCAACCAGAGCAGTGCTTTTTGTATGCTTGAACGATATCTCCGGAATAACGAAGAATCGTGATATCTCTTTTTATAAGTATAATGACCGATGATATACCAGAGAGTCGAATCAATCGAGGCATAATCTACATGTGATTTGCGCTTGCTGAATATATCAACAGCATTGGGGATTTGGCCTAACCTGGATTGATGTTGGGCAAGGGTAATCAGTGATTTAGCAAAAGTTTCTTTAAAGGAAGGAACCTTAACCAGACTTGCTCCTAAAGAAATAATCATACTGTCTCTGGCCCATACCGCATCATATCCAGGATATGCCGCAAAGAACCCGTAAGGTGTTGCGCATCTCTTCAAAACTTCCACTGCCTTACTATATGCCTCTTCGGTATAAGACATAGTTAAGTCTTTTAGTGTTCTGAATTAATCAGGCAATTATAAAACCTTTATTTAAAGGAGTAATATCAATGTCTCTCATCAGGGATTTTTTAAGATGTCATGAGTTCCGGCTCTCCTTAAGAGGAGAATATCCTTAACCCATTCAAAAGTAAAACGATATTCCCGGGAGATTCTTGCTTCCCAGCACCTGGGGTCTCTCTCTATTTTCCTAACCCGTAAAGAAGGATGCCCGGGATTTTGTATAAATAATTGCAATTGCTTATCCAACTTTTTCTGAATAACAAGGGGAAGTTTTTTATAATCTCTCTTGAAAGAGTTTAATCGGATTACTTCCATCAGGAGTGCAGGTCATTAATAAGATCATTTGCATTCTTAAACTTCTTATAGCGGCCTTTTTTATAATCTTGGTCAGCCTCTTTTTCCTTCTCCTGCCACTCTTTGGTCCAGAAGTAGGCTTGAGATTTATCTACCACTGCTTTTGGTTTTAGAAGAATCCCTTCTTTGGTCTTCTTTGCCTCCATTATATCGCCTTCATCAATGCCAAATATCTTCCTTAAACCCATGGGAAGAGTGATTTGACCATGTGTTTTTACATAGACTAATTTATTCATAATCTTCTACCTCCTTATAATAGCTAAAATATGAATTTCTGAATTTAAGAGTATCATATCGCTAACTTTTTGTCAACCCTTTTTAAAAACAGTAAATATTTCGCTTTTGTATAGTAAAGACGA
>PFWI01000203.1 GCA_002791075.1 bacterium (Candidatus Ratteibacteria) CG_4_9_14_3_um_filter_41_21
GCGAATTATTCTAATTAAGGACTTTAAAATATTGTTCTTTTAATTCGTGAAATTCGATAAATTCGTGGTTAGATAGCAGTTTTATTTTTACGGAAAGGTTTGCATTTAATTAAAAATCAAGATATAATAAAAAAGGTGAAGGCAAGTGAAATTGTAGAAACAATTATTATCTTTCTGGCAATCTTTTCTCTCTGGCCACTCATTTTAGGTCTACCAGGGAAGATTTACAAGTTCGTCAGTTGCTTTTTTCTTCTTGTCCTAATAGTAATTTTAATCAGAAAATGGAAGAGATTAAATAAAGTGCTAAGGAAATGACGGATTGTGCAAAGAGAATTTTTTTTAGTATCATTGTCTTCGGATTGGGAATAATTACCCTTTATTATCAAAAGTCCCATACCCCCTCTTCTCTTAATTTCAAAAAGTATGAAGAGGCGGGCAATCAATTGTTTCGGGAGAAAAAGACTTCCGAGGCAATTAATTGCTGGCAAAAATCTTTACCATTTGCCCCCTCTCCAGAGAAGGTTTATAATAAGATTGGTATTGCTTATTTAGCCAGGAATGATTACGAAAATAGCATCCAGAGTTTTCAAAAAGGCTTAAAAATTAATCCGAAAGATGCTAATCTTTCTTATAACTTAGCTCTCTCTTTTCTCCAATCGGGAAATAATAAAATGGTTTTAAAAAATCTGGATTATGTGGAAACGCTTAATCCTTACTATCCGAACGTTCATTATCTTAAGGGAATAGTCTATGAAAGAATCGGCAAGAAAACTCAGGCAAAAGCCGAATACATCAAGGAAATTAACATTAATCCGAGTTCTGTCCACACCTGGTCAAAAATAAAGGATAAATGAAACCACAGACAAATACAGATAACTGCTTTACCACAAAGCCACAGAAACCACAGAGATTCACAAAGATAATATTATTAAAAAAGTTTCTTCGTAATTCTTCGTGTCTTCGTGTCTTCGTGGTGAATATTGTCTCTTTATCTGTTTTTATTTTATTCTTTTCTTCAAATCTTCTTTTTGCTATTTCTAAAAATGAGAGAACTGGAAATTTCATTTCAGAGGAGAGGATTGCCAGCTCGATTAAGTATCTTTCCTCCTTAAAATCAAGAATGCCTGGTTATCCCGGAAATGCTCTTGCTACTTCCTATATCCTGAAAATTTTTAAAGAAGTCGGCCTTTCCGGAATAAAAGAAGAACAATTTCCGGTAACCGTTCCGGTTGACCAGGGGGCAAGCCTACAAATTGCTGGCCAGAATAAAAAAATCAAGCTCTACTCCCTCTGGCCAAATTTAGTGCGCACTTCAACTCTTCCTGAAGAAGGAATAGAAGGAAATCTTGTTTATGGAGGAAGTGGTCATTTATCGGAATTGAAAGGGAAAGACATTGAAGGCAATATTATTTTGCTTGATTTTAACTCCGGAAGTAATTGGGTTCAATTAGGTAGCCTGGGAGCAAAAGCAATCATCTTTATTGAACCTTCTTTTGCTAATAGAAACCAGGCCGAGAGAAAATTCTTAAAGATTCCCCTTAACCTTCCCCGGTTCTGGACAGAGAAGGCAGATGCCGAAGAACTCATAAAAAAGCTAAATTCTCACCCTCACCTACTTCCTCCCCCCTCGAGGGGGAGGATTGAGGAGAGGGGGAAAGAAAATTCCTATGCTATCAAGGTAAAACTGCATGCAAAAATGGAGTGGCAGAAGGCTCCGGCTACCAATATTTTAGGTTGGGTAGAGGGAACTGACCGGGAATTAAAGAAGGAAATTATTGTCTTAGAAAGTTACTATGATAGTATTTCAGCAGTTCCTTCTTTGGCTCCCGGAGCGGAAAATGCTTGTGGAATTGCTACTCTTTTGGAGCTGGCCAGGTTCTTTGGAGAAAATCCCCCCAAAAGAACAGTTCTTTTCCTGGCAACCTCAGCTCATT
>PFWI01000085.1 GCA_002791075.1 bacterium (Candidatus Ratteibacteria) CG_4_9_14_3_um_filter_41_21
TTACATTTTAATTTTACTCAATGCTTCTCTTCCTGTCAACCCTGAACCGTTTCTGGTTCAGGGTCAATTGACTCTATATTTCTTTTAGGATATTATAAATAAAGATGAAAAAAAGGATTTACCCCATTAGAAATACGAAGGACAGAAAAGATTATAAAGTATTTCTAACAGGGTTTACTCTTATTGAACTTTTAGTGGTAATCGCCATCATTGCGATTTTAGCGGGAATGCTTCTGCCTGCGCTTTCCAAAGCCAGAGAGAAAGCAAGAGCATCGGTCTGCCTTTCCAATCTCAAGCAATTGGGACTTGCCTTCATGATGTACGTCCAGGACCATAATGAATCTTTGCCTCCGAGCAGACTTCCTACCGGAGGTCAATATTGGGTTACTGCCCTAGAGAATTATGGAAGTTATAAGATTGGTCTTTGTCCTGACTATAAGGGACCATCTCTTGGCTATGGTGCAAATAAATGCTTAGGTGAAACGGGTAAAAAAATCAGCTACTTTGCCAAACCATCACAAGAACCGTTAGTCTTTGACACTAAAGACGATTGTTATGAAGGCGGGAATGATAATTACAGCTGGCTTGACAACCGCCATTCCGGAGGAACAAATTTCTGCTTTCTTGATGGGCATACAGCATGGATTCACGATCCCGAGAATGCTTCCGAGGAAATTCTTTCCTGGTAGTTTTTTACCTAATCGTTAAGTAAAATGAAAACTATATCCCTTAAACGATATCCTGACCCTATTTTAAGGAAGAAATGCGAGCCAATAGAGGAAATCACGCCGGAAATCAAGGAATTGACTTTAGCTATGCTGGAGATGATGAAAGCAAAAAACGGGATTGGTCTGGCGGGCCCTCAGGTAGGGGTCTTAAAACAGATCATCGTCATCGGCGAAATCCCCAAAGTAACAAAAGCAATCGGTTTCATCAACCCAAAGATTATTAAAAAATCAAAGGGGAAGGAGTTTGGGGATGAGGGATGCTTAAGTATTCCCGGAATCTATGAGAAGGTTGGCCGTTCCAAAATCATCAAGGTTTCCGGTATCACGGTAGAAGGAGAAAAAATAGTCTTTGAGGCTAAAGACCTCTTTGCCCGGGTTTTTCAACACGAGATTGACCATCTCTCAGGAATTCTTTTCCCGGACCGGATGAATTTTTTGCGCAGAATCAAAACCTATCGGAAGTACCAACAAATTAATCGGACGCAGATAACATCAGGATAAAATCAGGAAACAGGAATAAGAATTAAATAGTAAGAATTCAGAATTAAGCATTAAGAATTAAGTTTACTTATTCCTTACTTCTTATTTCTTAATTCTACTTTATTCCTAATTCTATGCTTTTAATCTGCGTGTATCTGCGGAAATCTGCGTCCAAAATGGATTTGTAATGAAAATAATCTTTTTTGGCAGCGATTCATTCGGTCTTCCGTCACTGGAAGCCTTAATTAAATCAAAGGAAGATTTAGTGGCGGTTATCACCGCTCCCGATAGACCAAAAGGTAGGGGCTTAAGGATAGAACAAACTCCCATTAAAGAAAAAGCAACCTTCTATAATTTACCGATCTTCCAGACCAAAAATATAAATGAACCTTGTTTCCGGGAAATTCTTTCTTCTTTAAATGCCGATATCGGCGTGCTCATTGCTTTTGGCTCAATTTTGAAGAGAGAAATTATCTATCTGCCAAAAATGGGTGTGATTAATCTCCACCCTTCTCTACTTCCAAAATATCGAGGATCAGCACCCATCCCCTGGGCAATCATTAAAGGAGAGAAGGAAACAGGCAATTCTATAATTAAGATTGATGAAGGAGTTGATTCCGGGCCAATTATTCTCCAGGAAAGAATTGAAATAAAACCGGAGGATACCGCCAGATCCCTATCCGAAAGAATGGCAGAGGAGGGAGC
>PFWI01000112.1 GCA_002791075.1 bacterium (Candidatus Ratteibacteria) CG_4_9_14_3_um_filter_41_21
GAATTAACGCGAATTACTCTAATTCGTAAAATTCGATAAATTCGTGGTTTTATAACTTGAAAAAGGGTATGACAAAAATAAGCATTAACTTGGATAAAAACCGAGCGTATGACATTCTAGTTGGTCGTGATAATCTTGATACCATCGGGACATCTATAAAAGCCATGAATATTGGCGAAAGCATTTTTATCATAACCGACTCAAAGGTTGGCGCATTGTACGCCAAAAGATTAATTGACGTTTTTAAGAGGGCGGGTTTTCAGGACATTGACCTGGCAAAATTCCCCAACGGTGAAAAAAACAAGAACATAACAACTTACAGCGAATTGATGACCAAGCTTGCAAAATTCGATGGAAGCCTGAACAAAAATATACTAGCGGTGAACTTGGGCGGAGGGGTGCCGGGTGACATGGGGGGATTTGTTGCCGCAACTTTTAAGAGAGGGATTAACTATGTTCAAATCCCCACTACAATCTTAGCCAATGTTGATTGTGGAATAGGGGGGAAAGTAGGTATAGATTTCAATAACATAAAAAATCTGCTTGGAGCATTCCACCAGCCGAAATTGGTTTTCGTAGATCTAAGCCTGCTGAAAACTTTGAATTTAAGGGAAATAAGAGCAGGCCTGGCAGAAGTGGTTAAATATGGCGTTATAGAAGACCCTTCCCTTCTTTTGGATATTGGCAACCATTTAAAAGATATTCTTGCATTAAATCTTGATGCGATTGAGCCAATTGTTACAAAATCATATCGTATAAAGGCAAGAATAGTCGAGCAAGACGAGAAAGATACCAAGGGAATCCGGATGGTTTTAAACTACGGCCATACTATAGGTCATGCTGTTGAATCAGCAGCAGGATTCAAATATAGCCACGGAGAATCTATATCAATAGGTATGGTGTGCGCTAATGATATTGCCGGTGAACTTGGAATTTTTAGCCGGCAGGAAGCAGAAAGAATAGAGACCCTATTATCTAAAATCGGTCTACCGATCAAGATTGCTAACTGTAAATTAGCAGATATTATGAGGTTTCTAACTCACGATAAGAAATCTGTTAATGGCGCTAATCGATTCGTTTTACCTTTGCAAATTGGAAAAACAGAAATAAAAAGTGCCATACCGCAAGAACTTATTAAGAAGGTCATCAAAAAAAGAATGACCAATTCGCCCAGCATACTGGCGAATCTCAGTAAATCCTCCAAGTAGTGTTGGAGGACAGGTGATTTTTTGTAAATAACCACGTCATTGCGAGCCCAAAGAGCGTGGTATGAACCAGCCCTGAACCGCTACTGGTTCAGGGCCAGTAGCGGTTCATACCGTGGCAATCCCATTGAGATTGCGGAATTTATCCGAAGCGAGATTGTCCCAATGGGACCCCTTCGGGGCTTCAGCTTCGCTTCGCAATGACACTTCGTGTCAGATGAAGAAAATAAATATCGGTATTCTTGGCCATTCCAAATCAGGCAAGACCTTGTTAAGCGAATCTCTCCTTTATAAAACCAAAGCCATTTCCCGATTAGGAAATATTCTCCAGGGAAATACCGTAATGGATTTTGACCCGGAAGAAATCAAAAGAGGAATGAGCATTAACCTGAGTCTTGCTTACACAAAATGGAAAGAGGTGCTGCTTAACTTTATTGATGCTCCCGGGTATGCAGACTTCATCGGAGAGGTAATGGAGACCCTTTCGGTTGCCGATAATATTCTAATCAATATTTCAGCCTTAGAGGGCATTGAAGTAGGAACGGAAAAAGGGTTGACTTTGAGCCGGGAAAGAAATCTTCCCACCGCAATTTTTGTAAATAAATTAGATGAATTCAAAGGAGATTTCTTCCAATTCTTAAAGGAAATAGAAACTGTGGAGAAATCTATTCTGCCGGTTAATCTTCCGGTTTTTGAAAGTGGAATGTTAAAGGGCATTGCGGATTTATTTTCCGCGACGAATTTGGAGCAGAATTACGCAGCCTATCAGGAAAAAATAACCGAGAGAGTGGCTGAGAGCGACGATGCTCTTTTGAATAAATATTTGGATGAGGGAAGTTTAACCGCAGAGGAAATTAAAAAAGGTTTTGAAAAAATGGTCCGGGAAAGAAAAATTATCCCTCTTCTCTGCGGTTCCTCTCTGCAAAACATCGGGATTGAACCTCTTTTGGACTTTATGGTTTCTTCTCTCCCCGAGAGTAATGCCTTGCCTAAGATTACCGGGATTAACCCGGAAACAAATCAGGAGGAAAAAAGGTTCCGCTCCTCAGATAATCCCTTTACTGCTTTAATTTTTAAGACAACCTTTGACCCTTTTGCCGGAAAATTAAGTTTTTTTAGAATCTTTTCGGGTGAAATTTCTTCCAATTCCAGTATTTATAATAGTAGCACCGGGAAGAAGGAAAGAGTGGGACAGATTCTGCGCATTTTCGGGAAAAAGCAGGAGCTTGTTCCTAAAGCGGAAGCAGGAAACTTTGTTGCCGTAGCTAAATTTTCTTCAGCGCAAACCGGGAATACCTTATCCGAGCCGGCTCATCCCATTGTTTTAACGCCAATTAAATTTCCCGAACCTTCCATATCCCTTTCTATAAAACCCAAGAAGGAAGGAACCGAAGATAAACTGGCAGCGGCTTTCGCTAAATTAAAAGACGAAGATAAAACCATTGACGTAGTTAGAGATAAGGAAACCGGGGAAACTATTATTTCCGGAGTCGGGGATTTACATCTTGATATTACCATCAGTCGCCTGAAGGATAAATTTGGCGCGGAAGTAATTAAAGGTATCCCCAAAGTTGCTTATCGGGAAACCGTTACCTCTTCGGCTTCCGTCCAGGGTAAATATAAGCGGCAAACCGGGGGCCATGGCCAATACGGAGACGTGTGGTTAAGAGTAGAAAGTCTGCCCCGGGGCAAAGGTTTTGAATTTGTTGATGAGATTAAAGGGGGAGCCATCCCTAACCAATACATTCCTGCGGTAGAAAAAGGGATTCTGGAAGCAATGGAGAAAGGCGTAATCGCCGGTTATCCTCTCACCGACTTTAAAGCAGCCCTCTATGACGGTTCTTTCCATACGGTGGATTCTTCGGAAATCGCCTTTAAGATTGCGGCTTCTCTGGCTCTTAAAAAAGCGGTTTTGCAGGCCAATCCAATTCTATTGGAGCCAATTATGAGCGTGGAGGTTTCCGTCCCCCAGGAATTCGTGGGCGATATTATCGGAGATATTAACAGCAAACGGGGAAAGGTTCTTTCGGTAGCAACAAAGCAAAATAATCAATTGGTAAAAGCATTCCTCCCTTTATCGGAAATGGCAAATTACGCTACCGGCCTTCGTTCCCTCACTAAAGGAAAAGAGGAATACACCAGAGTTTTCTCGCACTATGAAGTTCTCCCCGGGCATTTAGCCAAAAAAATCATAGAATCAAGAGAGAAAAAAGATGATTGAGGTAAAAATCTCCGGCGTTGCTCTTAATTCTGCAACCGGAGTTCCGGTAGTCCTGCTAAAAGACAATAAAAACAGAATTCTCCCCATTGTTATTGGGTTTTTTGAAGCGCAAGCGATTCTTTTCGTTTTAGAAAAGGTGGAATTGCCGCGACCTTTGACGCATGACCTGGTTAAGTCAATGCTTGATGGATTAAAGGCTGAATTCATAAGATTAGAGATTACTACTTTAAAGGAGAATACCTACTTTGCTAAAATTCTCCTAAAATTTAACGGAGCAATAAAATATATCGACTGTCGTCCTTCCGATGGAATTGCTCTTGCCCTCAAGTTTGAAGCCCCTATCCTGGTGGCTGAAGATTTAATGAAAGAGGAAGACTCAATTGCTTTTTCTTCCGGAAAGAATCAGCCAATCGGATTGGAGGAAGTAAGAAGATTTAGAAAATCGTTGGAGAGTCTTAAAGCCGAAGATTTCTGGAAGAAACTAAAAGGAGGGACTTAAATGTCAGGACATTCTAAGTGGGCAACGATTAAATATAAGAAAGCTCTTACCGATGCCAAAAGAGGAAAGGCATTTACTAAATTGATTCGGGAAATTATGATGGCCGCAAAACTTGGAGGAGATAATCCCGAGAATAACGCTGCTCTTCGCTTAGCCATCGAGAAAGCAAAAGACTTGAATATGCCTGCCGATAATATCAAACGCGCCATCGCCAAAGGAGCCGGGGGTCCGGGCAGTAACGCTCTTGAACGAGTCTTTTACGAAGGTTACGGGCCGGCCGGGGTAGCGATAATGCTTGAAGGCTTAACCGATAACCGACAGCGCGCTACTTCGGAAATCAGGCACATTTTCAGTAAATATAACGGTAATTTAGGGGAAAATGGATGCGTGGGCTGGCTTTTTGAACGCAAAGGAACTCTACGCATCGGAAAGCAGGAAATTAACGAAGATAGTCTTTTTTCCTTGATTCTGGAAGCGGGGGCAGAAGATTTAAAAACCGAGAAGGATGAATACGAAATTATTGCCAAACCAAAAGATTTGGAGAAAGTAAAAAAGTTTTTAAAAGAAAAAGGGGTTAAGATAAACGCGTCCTCTCTTACGATGATTCCCAAAAGCACCGTTAAGGTAGAAGGGAAGGATGCTGAAAATTTCTTAAAATTGATTGATGACCTGGAAGATGACGAAGACGTGCAAAACGTCTATAGTAACTTTGATATTGCCGATGAGGTTATTGAAGCCATAACCGCAAAATGATTGTTTTAGGCGTTGACCCGGGACTCTCCAGAACCGGCTATGGCGTAATAGAAGTTAAAGACCGGGAACCATCCTTTCTTGATTGCGGTTTCATTGCTACTTCCACCTCCCTCTCCTTTCCTCTCCGATTAAAGAACATCTATGACACCCTTCTTTCCCTTATAGATAAGTTTCAGCCGGAAGTGGTAGCCATTGAAGATACCTACATTGCCAAGAACGCCCAGATTGCCTTAAAACTGGGGAAAGCTGCGGGAGCGGCAATCCTTGCCGCGGTCAATAAAAAAAAGGAAATCTTTTCTTTCACTCCCCTGCAAATCAAACAAAACGTTGTGGGCAGAGGGAATGCCTCCAAGGAGCAGGTTTCTTTTATGGTGAAGCAGATTTTAGGGTTAAAAGAGGAGCCTCCTCCTGATGCTTCCGACGCTTTAGCTGCTGCTCTCTGCTATTTGAGTTATCATCGCTACCAAACCCATTTGGAGGGTTGCGAGGCGTGAAACGGTTGCAAACCGGTAGCGGTCGGAGTTGCTGTCAGAATATCAAGGGAGTTAATCCTCCCGCATATTGTTACTAAAGTAAGCAGAGACTATAGTGGCGCAATTCCATTCGACTATTTGTGCGATGAATCGCACCGCTACAACTACATTTTAACTAATCGGAAGAGGATTTAACTTTTCCTTTACAAAACCAATTAAATGAGGTATAATTAAATAATAAGAGAGAGAAAACAAAGGGAGGTAAATAAAAATGGAGATAGTGGCTCTTGTTTTAGGTTTTCTTGCTCTTTTACTCACCGGGTACTGGAGTAAAAAGACCAATGATTTAGTAAGTTCAGAAGATAGGATAGCAAAGAACCTTATTGAAGAAGGAGGTAAAAGAACTCAGGAAATGATTGAAGAAGGAAAGAAGGAAACACAACGAATAATAGAAGAAGGGCAGAAACGAACGGAGCAACTTACCCATTATATTGCCTCCCTTATTGCCGCAGATGGAAATAAAACAAGGGAATTAATAAAAGAAAGATAACCTGTGGATAGCCTCTCTCACCTTTCTTTGCTTTAACCTTATCAATCCTCTTCAATTCCTATTTTTCTGGATCTTGGTTTTTCCTTACCAATACCATTCCCTTCTCTCCCCATAATCAAAAGAATATGCTATAATGGTTCAATATGATTGCTTATCTAAAAGGGAAATTAGTTAGCAAATCGCCGACCGAAGTCATTGTGGAAGTAAATAATGTGGGATACCGGCTGGGCATTTCCCTTTTTACCTTTGAGCAATTGGGCAAAGTAGGGGAAACTATTGAAATTTTTACCTACACCTACGTTCGGGAGGATGCCCTTCGGCTTTATGGATTTACGGCCAAAAAAGAAAAGGAAATTTTTTTGATGTTAATTAATATCAGCGGAATCGGGCCAAAATTGGCTCTCACCATCCTTTCCGGGGTTTCTCCCGATAAACTGAAAACCGCAATTGTCAATGAAGATGTCGGTTTACTGACCGCCATTGCCGGAATCGGCAAAAAGACTGCCCAAAGGCTTATCGTAGAACTGAAAGAGCGCCTGACCGCAATTCTTCCTAAAGCAGCGGACTGGGAGAAAAAGGATTATCTTTTGCGCAACGAGGCTGCCAATGCCCTCGTTACTCTCGGCTATAAACGAAACCAAAGCATCAAAGCAGTGGACCGAGTGCTGCCAAAATTAGAAAAGGATGTTACTCTGGAAGAATTAATTAAAAAAGCGTTAGAGAGGATATAACAACCACGAATTCCTCTAATTTTACGAATTAAAAAATAAACTAAATTCGAGTTTATTCGTGTTAATTCGTGGTTAAAGAAAAAATGGAAAAAAAGATTGTCAACCCTAAAGTAACCACCGAGGATTTGAAGTATGAGATTGCTTTGCGGCCAAAAAAATTCGCGGATTTCGTTGGCCAAACCAGAGTGAAGGAAAATCTTCAGATTTTTATTAAAGCGGCGAAAGGGAGAGCAGAACCACTAGACCATACCCTTTTTTGCGGTCCTCCTGGTTTGGGGAAGACCACTCTTGCGTATATCATTGCCGAGGAAATGGGAGTAGATATTAAAGTCACCTCTGGCCCGGTGATTGAAAAACCAGGAGATTTAGCCGGTCTTTTAACCAATCTCAAAAGAACCGATATCCTTTTCATTGATGAGATTCACCGATTATCCCATATTGTAGAGGAATACCTCTACGGGGCAATGGAGGATTTTTCTATCTCTATTGTAACCGGAGAAGGCCCCAGAGCCAATACCGTTCGCTTAACCCTGGAACCCTTTACCCTGATCGGAGCAACTACCAGAACCGGTCTGATTACTTCCCCGCTTCGTTCCCGATTCGGCATCAGTCATCGTCTCTCTTTTTATCAGCCGGAAGAGTTAGCCAGGATTATCAGCCGCTCCGGTAAAATTTTAGGCATTGAAATTGAGGAGAAAGCGGTAAAAGAAATTGCTCAGAGGTCTCGCGGGACTCCCCGGGTTGCCAACCGGCTTTTGCGCCGGTTACGGGATTACGCTCAAGTAAAAGGGAAAGGAATCATTACTTACGAGATTGCCGATAATTCTTTAAGGATGTTAGAGGTTGACGAGAAAGGTCTGGACGAGATGGATAAAAGAATTTTGAAGACCATCATTCATAAATTTGGCGGGGGACCGGTAGGGATAAAAACCCTGGCGGTAGCGGTTGGTGAGGAATCGGATACGCTTGAGGAAGTTTATGAACCTTATTTAGTCCAGGAAGGATATTTAGAAAGGACATTGAAAGGAAGGATTGCCACAAAGTATGCTTTTCAGCATCTCGGGCTTCCTCCCCAAGAGAAATCGCAAAAGGAATTATGGTAAAAAATAATAGCAACCACGAATGAACACTAATGAACACAAAAAAAGAAAATAATTATTTAAAAATAAATTAGCCCCCTCACCTCCATCCTCTCCCCTTGGGGAGAGGAAACGTAGGTGAGGGGAAACTTTGAAATTCCATACAATTAATTAAAATAATATCTACAGTTTTTATTCGTGTGTATTCGTGGCTAATTTATGAGAATATTGTTAAAAAAATAATGAAATCTTTAAAGGTTAATAATATCAGAAAGTCCTATAACAGAAAAACGGTGGTCAACAACCTTTCCCTGGAGGTAAAGCAGGGAGAGATTGTGGGACTCCTTGGCCCTAACGGGGCGGGAAAGACCACTACGTTTCATATTATTATTGGTCTGATTAAGCCGGAAAATGGCTCTGTTTTTCTTAATGGCCGAGAAATTACTTCTCTCCCTATCTATAAAAGGGCGCGCCTGGGAATAAGTTATCTTACCCAGGAACCTTCAATTTTCCGTAAGTTAACGGTAGAAGAAAATATTATGGCTATTTTGGAAACGATTAAACTGAAACGACAAGAAAGAAAGGCTCGCCTGAAAAGTTTTCTTGGGAAATTAGGGCTTGAATCTTTGACCAAGAATAGGGCTTATACTCTTTCCGGCGGAGAAAAACGCCGTTTGGAGATAACCAAAGCTTTGCTAATTTCCCCTTCCTTTCTTCTTCTGGATGAGCCATTTTCCGGGATAGACCCGATTACGGTTTCCGAAGTAAAGGTAATTATCAAAAAACTCGTCACTGATGGATTGGGAATCTTGCTTACCGACCATAACGTCCACGAAACCTTAGCCATTACCGACCGTTCTTACATCGTGCATAACGGAGAAGTTCTTGCTTCCGGAGAAGCAAAAGAATTAGTGGGAAGCCAGCGGGCAAGAGAAATCTATTTAGGAGAGGAATTTCAATTGTAATGAGATTGCCACGGCCTTCGGCCTCGCAACGACACAAAAGTGTCGAACTACCCAGGCACATTGCCATTATTATGGATGGAAATGGCCGTTGGGCGCAAAATAGGCATTTGCCCCGGGTTGCCGGCCATAAAAAAGGGGCAAAAACAGTTCAGGAGATTGTAAAAACAGCCTCAAAAGCAGGAATTAAGGTTTTAACCCTTTATACTTTTTCCACCGAAAACTGGAAGAGACCTCGTTTTGAGGTCAATTTTCTAATGAGGCTTCTGGCGAGAGATTTAAAGAAAGAAATAGTAGAATTGGATAAAAATAAGGTTAAGTTTAAAGTTATCGGAAGGTTAGAAGAACTTCCCTCATCTGTTTTTAATATTTTGGCGGAAGCTACCAATAAAACAAGGGAAAATACAGGACTGGTCCTTAACCTGGCAATTAATTACGGGGGAAGACAGGAAATTATTGATGCGGTCAGGGAAGTTGCGGATAATCTTAAAAAAGGATTTTTAAAAATCGAAGACTTAAACGAGAAAACTTTCTCCCGCTATCTCTATACCCGGGACATCCCTGACCCTGATTTAATCATTCGGACCGCCGGGGAGAAAAGACTGAGCAATTTTTTGCTCTGGCAATCTTCTTACGCCGAACTCTACGTTACCGAAACTCTCTGGCCTGATTTTGGCCGAGAAGAATTTCTCCTTGCCCTGAAGGATTACGGCGAAAGGGAGCGTAAATTCGGAAATATAACCACAGATTAAAAACAATATTCACCACCGAGCAACAACAGGGAAAAACTACCACGAAATCACGATAGCATAAACAAGAACATGAAGAAAAGAATATAACCACGAATTTCTCGAATTATACGAATTATTAAAGAGTAATAAAAAAAGAATAGGTCATTGCGAGGCACGAAGTGCCGTGGCAATCTCGAGATTGCTTCTTCGTTTCACTCATCGCAATGACACTTCGTGTCAGTTCT
>PFWI01000014.1:0-486 GCA_002791075.1 bacterium (Candidatus Ratteibacteria) CG_4_9_14_3_um_filter_41_21
CTGCTTGTGCAATTTTTTCAACAACTTGAATATCTTTTTCACTTGGGGAAGAATCACCAGAGGGATGATTATGTATTAAAATAACACTCGCGGCGTTCAATTCTGTTGCTGGATGAAAAATCTCTCTTGGGTGCAATAATGTTTTATCAAGTAATCCAATACTCACAATTTCTTTTTTGAGTAAACCATTTCTTGCATTTAGATATAAACAAACGAGATACTCCTTTTTCTTTTCTCTTAAATCATAAGCAAGCGACAAAACATCTTGAGAATTTTTGATAATAACCTCATTAGTTTTTTCATCTGCGTAATATCTCTTCACTAAAGAGATAGCTGATACGATTTGAAGTGCCTTTGCTTGTCCAATTCCAGAAATATTTTGTAAATCATCAATTTAGACCGTTGATTAATTAACTGAAAAACCAAAGGTTTTTCACTGGCTTAAAGCCATATTTTGTGCTAAAATTAAGATATAATTCACTAATT
>PFWI01000014.1:503-2407 GCA_002791075.1 bacterium (Candidatus Ratteibacteria) CG_4_9_14_3_um_filter_41_21
TTTTGTGCTAAAATTAAGATATAATTCACTAATTTTAAGCGCAAAATATATGTTTAAGCAGTCTAATAAAAATTCATTATTCGGTAATTATTTGTACGAACGGGTTATCCCTAAAGATAATTTTTTAAAGCAATTAAGCGAAGCGATTGATTTCTCATTCATCAATGGCATTTGTTTGGATAAATATGAGAATTACGGCAAAGCCGGCAATCGTCCCTATGAACCGGAAATTTTGTTTAAAATATTATTCCTGTCTTTCCTCTATGATGTTTCTCTAAGAGAAATTGAAGAGCAGATAAACGACCGCCTGTCATTTAAGTGGTTTATGGGATTAGCGGTTGACGATCCGGCGCCAGACCATTCCACTCTGACTGTTTTCCGCGACCGGCTGGAAGAAGAAACATTTCAAGACATATTCAATAATATAGTCAGTCAGGCCAAAGTAAAACAATTAGTGCACGATCGCCTAAAAATTATTGATTCAACCGCTATGCGGGCCAATGTGGATTTATCTCGGCTAGCCAGAAAAAACAGCGGGCGGGATAAAAAAGAAAGCGGAGATGACAAGGATAATTATATCGACAAAACCAGTCCGGACAGTGATGCTCGTTTCGGGCGCAAGTCAAGCCAGAAACAGTTTTACGGCTACAAAAAGCATATTATCATTGACGGCGATTCGGAAATTATCGAGCAGGTCATCACCACGCCCGGCAATATCAAGGATGAACAAATTGTCAAACCGCTCATCGCCGAAGTTGAGATGTCAACCGATTTAAGAAAGAGAACCAAAATACTGGCGGACAAGGGCTATGACACTAACGCCAACCATGAGTTGATTGAAGAATACCAGGGCAAATCATTTATCATTATTAAAAAGAATCGGACGGTAAAAAAACTGAAAAACAGGATGAAAACAATGATCTATCGGCGAACTATTAAAGAGCGGTACAAAATTGAGCGGCGGTTCGCGGATGGCAAAACCAACCACGGACTGGGAAAATGCAAATGGCTCGGTATCTGGAAAACGGCAATCCAAAATTATCTAACGGCGACGGTTCTTAACTGTAAAAGGATCGTGACCTTAATAGCGGCTCAAATTAATAGTTCAGCGTAAATCTATATTTTTAAATGAACAACGGCGATTCAAAACCATTAAATTGCCGCACTGATGCCAGAGCTGAGGACTAAACGGCCTCTAGCGCTTACATCAGGGCAACAAGTTGCCCTTAGAAAGTGTTAATTAATCAACGGTCTAATGATATAAAGTATATATGATATTTTATTTAATTATATTTATTTAAATATTATGAAAGAATCTGGATATACAGGGAAATTATTAGAGGAAGAATTATTTAGCAAACCTGATATTGAAAAATCAGAAGAAGAGCGATGTAATATTTTTAAAGGGATAAAAATTGATTTTAGGCAGTTTTTAAATAAAATTATAAAAAAAATACAGACATATGAAGATCCTTCAGATCCTGAACCTAGATTTTCTAATGATTTACACGCAAAAGTAGCCGAACTACTTGAATTAGAAGATTATAAGAAATTAAGAATATATTCAACAATAGGAACTTATATTGACAGATATTTGGGGACAGATGCGATTTTTGAATATGAGTTTGATAATAATATTATGGTTTTAGCAAGTTTAGATGTTACTATGAACAAACAAAAGGGTGAAAGCCATAAGGCAGATGTAGTTTTTCAATGGCCGAGTAGTGGCTTGGATCCTAAAGAGGATAGAGAAGAATGGCTTAAAAAAATAAATGAAGTAGGAACAAATGTTTTTCAAGTATTAAATTATTATAAAGAAAAAAAATTAAAAGATTTAAATCAAAATATTCCTCGGAGCTCTGCTCCGGGGTATTCCTTGCAAGGAAGAGTTTGAGAAACCATTG
>PFWI01000179.1 GCA_002791075.1 bacterium (Candidatus Ratteibacteria) CG_4_9_14_3_um_filter_41_21
TAACTTCTCCGGTAGAAGAAAGATGCGGTCCGCGACAGAGGTCAATAAAATCCCCATTGCGATAAAAAGAAATTTTCTCTTCAGGAATTGCATTCATCAATTCAATTTTGAATGGCTCATCTAATTTTTTAAGTAAGGAAACCGCCTCATTCTTGGTTTTTTCAATCCTTTCAAATTCCAGATTTTCCTTAATAAGTTCACTCATCTTCCCCTCAATCAACTTTAGGTCTTTAGGAAGAAATGGCTCTTTCCTGAAGAAATCATAATAAAACCCATTCTCAATTGCCGGCCCAATACCAAGTTTTGCTTCCGGAAAGAGTTTCTTTACTGCGGCAGCCAAAATATGGGCGGTTGAATGCCAATAAAGTTTCATATCCATAACTTTTAACCACGAAAGCACGAAAAACTACAAATCACTTTAACCACGAATTACGCGAATTTCTCTAATTAAAAACTGACACGAAGTGTCACCCTGAATCCTTCGCTATCGCTCGAGGACAGGTTCCATGAAGGGTCTCATGAGATTCTTCACTTCGTTCAGAATGACATTATTCTTTTTACTCTTTAATAATTCGTATAATTCGAGAAATTCGTGGTTGCTATTCTTTGCTTCGTGTTTTCTATATTTCGTGCTTTCGTGGTAGTCTATTTTCCTGCGATCTGGTGTGGGCGGTAGTGGACTTGAACCACTGACCTCCACGATGTCAACGTGGCACTCTAACCAACTGAGCTAACCGCCCAAGCCTTTTTGGATAATCGCTAATTTTTTCTGAAAAGGATTTTATCCTTTCTTTTACCCTCTGTCAATAAAATAAAAAATTTTGGAGCAAGTTGTCAAACATTTGAGTATAGCATAAAATATCTTAAAGATGAATTACCGCCAACCAATCCATTTTCTTGAAGGGCTTACCCGATTTGGCATTAAATTAGGGTTAGAACCAATCCGGGGATTACTCTTTGAATTAGGTAACCCCCAGGAAAAATATCCCAGCATCCACATTGCCGGCACCAATGGCAAGGGCTCAACCGCCAGTTTCATTGCCAGCATCCTTTCCGAGGCAGGTTATAAAGTTGGGCTTTATACCTCGCCTCACCTTTTCGAAGCCACCGAAAGGATTACGCTTTCGGGAAAACCCATCTCTAAAAGAAAATTTGCTTCTCTGATTGCTAATCTTGTTCCCGCCATTAAAAAAAGGACTGAAGAAACCGGCATCCCTCTTACCTATTTTGAAGTCTTAACTGCGGCAGCTTTTCAATATTTTGCTCAGGAAGAAATTAATTTTCTGGTAGCGGAAACAGGAATGGGGGGAAGGCTTGATGCTACTAACATTTTAAAACCTTTAATCTGCGTTCTTACTCCCATATCCCTGGAGCACACAACATATTTAGGCAATAATCTTTCAGCAATTGCCTTTGAGAAATGCGGAATTATTAAGAAAGGCTCTATCGTAGTCTCTTCCCCTCAAAAAAGAGCAGTCACCCGGGTAATCAGAAAAGTATGTAAGGAGAAAACGGTTCCTTTATATCTTGTAGATAAAAAAAACCTGGATGAAGATGCGAGTTTTAAACTTCGGCTTTCCGGAGAATTTCAAAGGGAAAATGCCGCCCTCGCTATTGCAGTGGCAAAAACGCTTTCTTCTTCGGTCTTCCCGATAAAGGAAAAGAACATTAAAGAAGGGCTCCGGAAAACAAAAATTTCCGGTAGATTCCAGATTCTTTCCCAAAAACCTTTAATCATCTATGACGTAGGGCATAATCCAGACGCAGTTAAAGTTCTCTGCAAATCTTTAAAAAAGTTCTCTCCCGGTAAAAAATATATTTTCGTTTATGGTTCTCTAAAAGATAAAGACAGCAGAAAAATAATCCGGATTATTGCGCCTCTGGCCAAACTTCTTATTTTAACCCAATCTAAAAGTAAACGAGCCAGACCAGCAAAAGATTTATTTCGGGTGGCTAAGGAATATTTGAATGAGGAGAAAATCAAGGCAATAACCCATCCTGACCAACCTTTGAAGTTTGCTCTTAAAGATGAAGCACCGATCTGTATCTTCGGTTCTTTTTATCTTGCGCCTTATCTTAAAACGTGGCTATCTAAACGCCAAAGGTTATTCGATTAACTCTCCCACTCTTTGAAGAGCGGAGAGATAGAAAGATAAATCTTCCCGGTCTCCTTTTTCTATCGTCGTAAAACAAGCTCCAGTCTCATAACCGGAACGAAACGCTCTATTCTTAACCCAAATAACTTTGGCCAGGGTGCGAATTGGAGTCTTTCTATCCGGAGCATAAATATCAAGCGCAAGCGAAGTTCCCGGCTCAAATCTTTCTTTGGCTACAAACTTAATACCCCCCTGGCTGATATCTTTGGTAACGGATAAATTTTCAATATTTTCAGTCAGGTTTTTAGCTAATTTCTTTCCGCCGATAATAATTTTACCCTTTTCCTTTTTTTGATAACGAACAAAAAAAGGGAGGCTTACGCGGACGAATTGTCTTTTTTCGCTTCCTGCATACATTCTCTTTTCCTTTCCCATAATTTTCAATCTCGCTATTAACCCTCCACTCTATCCTTGCCCTGAGTTTAATCAAAGAAGCGACCCCTTCGGATTGGACGATTTCAAGTTTTTCTAATCCCGCTTTGCGGGATTGCTCGGCTCTGCCGAGCTTGGCGGCAAATTTTTTTCTACATTTTCTTTCTTTTCTTGCTCCTTTAATTCTTGCTTTTTTCTTCTTGCATCATCTATCGATTTAATTGTTTTAATTACACTATGAAAATGCGAAACGTCTTGAGCAATCGACAATCCCGGCGTAGTGCCAGCTGCTCTATTTGCCATATACTAATTTGACATCATACCTAGAGTAATACTTCACCCCCACCTATCTCCGGGGGATTCATTCCCCTCCGAGGGGGAGGATAAGGGTGAGGGGGATCTATCTTTGACGTCAAATTGGTATTAAATCCTCGGGCAATGAAGATCTTGTTGGTTTTGAGAATAAAATCATTGCCGAATCTGTTTTTCGATCAAGAATAATCACGCGATCAGCTTCTTTCAAAAAGAAGGTATCTTTAGATTGATGTATAATTTTTACTGGCTGTTGCCATTCATCTGCATAATCTACTACATGGGATGCGGTCGCAATGCCACACCAAGATTTTGCCTCATTGTACAAACAAAGGAATCCTGTACCACTACCAGTAGGAGTTTCCCTCTTTACAATATATGGTTTGACTTTATTGACAATTTGGTTCCAGTTCATTTTTTTATTTAAAAATTTCTTTAAACGCTATCTCTAATTTTTTATCAATATTTTCTGGTAATTCTTCGTGCGGAATTTTCAAATGATCTAAAACTGTTTCGAACCTTTTGAAGCCACCAGCACTTCTTAATTCAACCCATTCAATTTTTCGGCTATTTAATTGTTTTTTGTTTGTATCTGAAAGTTTATCTGCCACAAAAACCTTACTATCTCTTGCAATGACTGCGTCGGCACTTTCTGGATTGCCCCTGCCCATTAATTTAACTTCGCACTTGTGTTGGTTTTTGTTTTCAACTAAATAAAAATCAATCTCTCTTTCAAAATTATCTTCTTCGATTTCTTTACCTTTTATTTTCAAGGAATAATTACTGTCAGAAACACCATATAATTTGCAGAGTGTCTGCATTAAAGGTTTTTCAACTCTTTTGCCAGCAGTACTCCATAAGCCACCCCTTAACGCGGCTCTTTTTACTGCTAGTGTATTTATCACGATTAAACTTTCGCTAACATTTAAATCAACGCTCACTCCTTTAAATTTAATAGTTAATGTGAGTTCAAGGTCGTGCTCTGTATCTACAAGATTTTTAATCGCCTCATAAAGAGTGTCATAATGTTCGTTTGAAACGTCAATCACAATTTCCTTTGTTGAGGAATTAAACATATTGTGGATTGTCTTTTCGTTTAATCCTGAATTGATTGCAATGTCTCGCGCCGGTAAATCGGGATTAAGAAATTCTTTTTTATACCAATCTGCTGTTATGCCTTTGTTTTTAAGCTTTGCATCAACAATTTTCTTAAAGAAATCAACAGCGAATTGTAAAAATTCGGCGTTAATAAGCGTTACGACTTCAATCCTATAATCCTCTCCTTTTAGTAATTTTTTAATTATATTTTTTGCGACTTGTTCTGTTATTGTCATATTGTTCCTTTAATTGATTTAATAAAGTTTTCAAGGTCAACAAAACTTGGTTGACTATCTTTAAAACTAAACAAATTATCGCTTTTATTTAATTCTTCCTTAATCCTATTAATATATTTTGATTCTTTTTCAGTGAGAAAAAAGTGGCGATTTAAATTTAAGGCCGCTCGTCCAAGTGTGCCACTACCAGCGAATGGATCAAAAATCAAATCACCAATAAAAGAATAATACTTAACTACCCTGTTGCACAATTCTATCGGGAAAACAGCACTATGAATTTTATCAAATGTCGGATCAATACGCCAAACATTTGTTGTTTCATATTTATCCAACACTTTACTTTTTTTAACTTTGTCCCAGCTATACTGCTGAATATTCCAGTCTATCAATTTATCAGATTTTTTTCTGTAAACCATTAACATTTCTGTTACTGCATTTGGCTTGTATGCCAATGGCTTTCTGTGTTGAAGAAAGCCAGCATTTCTATTTTTAACACACGCTTCGGGTTTTAACCAAACAATATCATCAATAAATTCCCAACCCATTTTTACTAATAATGGGTGTATATCGTAAGGAATGGGGTATCTTTTACTAGCATGCGCTCGACTTATTCTGGGTATAATAATCGGCGAAGTGTTAAGTACAAAAAATCTACCCTCTTTAGTAACGCGATGCACTTCTTTAAAAGTATTTTCTAAAAATTTTAAATATTCATCATAACTTTGATAAATTGAATAATCTCTTGCGTTATAATATGGTGGCGAAGTAAATGTTAAGTGTATAGACTCATCTGGCACATGCTTCAGTATTTTTTGAACGTCTCCATGCACAACAGTATTTTTTAATGAAAATGGAAATTCATCATGCTTTTGAGAGTTATTTGATTTATATTGAATGCCATTTACTTCTTTATTTATAACTTCTTTAATCAATTCATTTGGGTGGTCAATTAACTTTTTGAGTTCATTTTTTACTTCTTCTCTTTGAGAAAATACAAGCAATCCTCTAATTGCCTGCATTACCACTTTTGGATCATTGTCTTTCAAAAACTCAATTAAAACTGGGATTGCTTTTTCATTTCTTAATCTACCAACCGCAGAAACAGACTCTCTTCTAACTTCTGTACTCTCATCTAAACGAGCATATTTAACAAAAGTAGGTAAAAGAGAAACATCGCCTATTTTGGCAAGATTTTTTATTGATAATGTCCTGATGTTTTCGTTTTGATTATTTAATAGACTTAATAAGGGTTCTTTACTATAGCCATTTTCCAACTTTCCCAACTTTTCCAAAGCATAAACAATTGTTCCATCGTTTTGATTTTGCAAAAAAGACAACAGAACTTGTGTATTATTTTTAAGCTCATCAATCAATTCTTTATTAATTTGTTTGCTTAATAATGATCTGTTCATAAAACTACTACTATATTTTCAATAATTTGATAGTACGTATCGGCTCTCGCGGGAAACTCTCACTTCCTTGAAAAGAGACATTGCTTTGTAATGACGTGGAAAGTCACCACTACAACTTCGGCGACCCTAACGAGATCCGCCAAGTATTTCTGGCGGGTAGCGGGGACGATGGGATTCGAACCCACGATCACCGGATCGACAGTCCGGAGCCTTAAGCCACTGGGCTACGTCCCCCATGATATAGTTAAAAATTAAGAGTTTTTGTGGGCGAGACAGGGCTTGAACCTGTGACCTTCTGCGTGTAAGGCAGACGCTCTCCCAGCTGAGCCACTCGCCCCCACCACTAATGAATAATTCTAACTCTTTATTTCCTTCTTGTCAAAATTATCTTTTTATGGTATAAAATAAACACTTTAACTTTAAACTGACACAAAGTGTCATTGCGACCACGAGCGAAGCGTGGTGGGAAGCAATCTCTCGCTTCTTTAAAAGAATGAGATTGCCACGACCTTTGGTCTCGCAACGACTTCGTCGCTTTTAACTGTATTATTGGCCCCATCGTCTAGGGGTTAGGACGGGTGGTTCTCAGCCATCAAGCAGGGGTTCGAATCCCCTTGGGGCTATTCGAAATAACATTAGGGATTCAAAAAAGGAGAAATTATGGCACATAAAAAAGGACAGGGAGCAAGCCGTAATGGCCGGGATAGCGCTGGTCAGAGGTTAGGGGTGAAGCGCTTTGGTGGTCAGGTAGTTACCGCTGGAAGCATCCTGGTGCGGCAGCGAGGAACAAAATTTTCTCCGGGTCACAATGTCGGCCTTGGCCGGGATGATACCCTCTTTTCCCTGATTGATGGCACGGTTTTATTTGAGGGAAGAAGGGTAAGCGTAAGACCCTGACTTTTTTATATCCTTTGGAGTATTCTTCTAATGGATAATAAAAAGACAGTGGCGATTGTCTTTATCGTGCTGATGGTCGCCACCGGGATAGCTGAGGATATTTTTCAGATAAACCGAGATGTAGTTTGGGCAATAATTATGGCGGCGTTTGGCATCTATCTTTTCTTCCAGGGATTTGTCTCCTTAAATCGCAAAAGACTTATTCAAAACATCCCCACCTCCAAAATTAGTGCTTTAGCATTAGGTCTGGTAGAGGTGATTGGCCGGGCTCTTCGCATAACCCCAAAACCTTTAAAAAGCCCCTATGCCAAAGCCGATTGCGTTTTCTATCATTATAAGGTTGAGCAGTTTGTCCGAACTCAGCGAAATGCTTACTGGCAGGTAATTTCCGAAGGTTCTTCCGGACTTCCCTTCTACGTTGACGATAAAACCGGCAAAGTCTTGGTTGACCCTAATGAGGCCAAGATTAATTTAGAAACCAGGTATATTTCCTCATCGCCAGATAAAAAGCAAAGCATAGTTAATCCCCTCATGGTTAGTACCAGAAATATGAAATACTCAGAAAGCTATATTATGCCGAATGAGAATGTTTATGTTCTGGGAACAGCCAAGAAAACCAGAGATTACGTTACCGAGCATCAAGAAAAAATTGAAAAAAGAATCTCGGACTGGATGAAAAACCCGGAAAAGATAAAAGAATTTGATGCTACCAATACGGGATGGCTTGATGATGTTGAATATTTTAATATGCGACAAAAAGTCGTTGTCACCGTTAATCAGGAAGAACAAGAGGAAAAGCAGGTTCAAGTAAAAACAGATTTAAGCGGTTTGGCCGATGTTATGATCGGTAAAGGAGAAGAGGAAAAAATTTTAATTATCTCTAATAAAAGCGAAAAAGAGATTATTTCTAACTTAAGAGGGAAAACTTTTTTACTTATTTATGGAGGGGCTTTTTTAACCCTCGCGATGATAATTTATCTCTTCACTAAACAAGGAGGAAAATGAGTGCAGGATTAATTGTTTTTTTAGTGATTACAGGTTTCTTGGTTGTTGGGCTTATCGGTTACTTTATTACTATTTACAATGGTCTTGTCCGTCTGCGGCGCAATCTGAAAAGGAACTGGAGTAACATCGATGTGCTGCTTAAACAACGGCACGATGAATTGCCTAAACTGGTAAGTGTTTGCGAAGGATATATGAAGTATGAGCGTGAAACCCTGGAAAAAATCACATCTTTGCGCAGTACCTATTTAGGAGCAAGGACTGTTGGCGAGAAATCCCGGGTCGAAGGAGAATTGGCCGGTGCTTTAAAAACTCTTTTTGCCGTCGTTGAAAAATATCCCGACTTAAAAGCTGATCAGCGCTTTGCTCAATTGCAGGAAAGAATTAGTTTTTTAGAAAATCAGATTGCGGACAGAAGAGAACTTTATAACGAAAGTGTTAATATCTATAATATCCGAATTAATCAGATTCCGGATAAGTTTGTTGCAAGCTCCTGTAACTTCACGGTAGAAGAACTTCTCAAAGTAGCCGAGGCAGAACGAAAGGATGTAAAGATTCAATTTAACTTCCCAAAATGATATTCGGCAGCGGTATTGACATTGTTCACATTAAAAAACTAAAAAAAACAACAGAGAAATGGGGAGAGCGTTTCAGCCATAGAATCTTTACTTCCCGGGAACTCAATTATTGTTACCAAAAAAAATCTCCTTTTCAGCATCTTGCGGCAAGGTTTGCGGCTAAAGAAGCTTTTCTTAAGGCATTGGAAGGAGAAAAAAACAAAGAGCTGAAATGGAAGGAGATTGAGATTGATAACAAAGAAAGCGGCCAGCCATTTTATAGATTAAGGGGCTTTGGCAAATCCTTAATGAATAAGGAGGGTATCAAACCATTTTTAACCATCTCCCACAGCAAAGACTATGCCATCGCCCATTGCATTTTAGTAAAATGAAACTTCCTTCCATTTTATTTAAGAGAAAGTTAGATTCTCATAAGGGAGATTACGGGCATTTGTTCGTAATTGGCGGTTCCCCGGGACTTACGGGAGCAGTTGCCTTAAGCAGCCTATCCGCGCTTAGGTCGGGCGCAGGATTGGTAACTTCGGGAATCCCGGAAAGCCTCAACACTATCCTGGAGATAAAGCTAACCGAAGTAATGACCAAGCCTCTTCCGGAAACCAAAGAAAGAACTCTCTCCATAAAAGCCTTGCCGGAGATTGTGAAATTTTCCAAAAAAATAGACGCTTTTGCCATCGGGCCCGGCCTTTCTACGCAAAAAGAAACGGCTAATCTCCTCCTTAATTTTCTTCCCAAGATTGATAAGCCAACCATTCTGGATGCTGACGGAATTAATATTTTAGCTCGTAAAATCGCGGTTTTAAAAAAGATTGAGTCTCCGTTCATCCTCTCCCCGCATCCCGGGGAAATGTCCCGGCTTTTAAAAACAGATATTTCCGTAATTCAGAAAAACCGCAGGAAAATTGCCAAGGATTTTGCGGTTAAATATGGTGTCGTGCTTGTCTTAAAAGGACATCAAACAATTGTCGCTGATGAAAAAGGCAATATCTACATCAACCATACCGGCAATGCCGGAATGGCCACTGCCGGAAGCGGAGATATCCTTACCGGCATTATCGGAGCCTTTCTTGCCCGGGGTTGGGAAAATTTTGCCGCAGCAAAATTTGGTGTTTATCTTCACGGCTTAGCCGGGGACCTCGCAGCCAAGGAAAAGGGAGAAAATTCTCTTATCGCTACTGATATCATAGAAAAATTATCTTCAGCTTTCCTCGTTGACAACAAAAGAAGAAAAGCCTATACTGACTAAAAATAAATAATGTGGGAGACATCTCCCGATGTCGATAAATTAGCGAGGCTAAAAGCCTCGCACTACATCTTAGTTCTACGTAGTGCGAACCTTTCAGGT
>PFWI01000088.1 GCA_002791075.1 bacterium (Candidatus Ratteibacteria) CG_4_9_14_3_um_filter_41_21
TAAGACAGAGACATTGTCATAAGAGGCTATAAATGATGATGTTCCGTTTTGAGGAGGATAAAACATGAAAGAGTTAAAATGCCCAATTTAAATTTTTTATAAAAAAGTAAAAATAATCCTTGACAAATATAAAAATATAATGTATATTCTTAATTAGGTATTTGTGAGTAGGCTTTGGCGTTGATTTCTCCGAATATCTCCTCCTAAGCGATGAAACTAACGAGGGGTTAAGTTAGCGAGTTTTCAATTGACCCTAAACTCGAATTGAATAGTAAATTTTCCTATGTACCTTCTTGCCTATGATGAAGGAGGGGTAGGGGAGGTGTCTTAAAGAAGGCGTTGATTTCTTTCTCCCCCTTTTACTCAAAATCTTCAAGGGGTTATTATTTAGAGAAGAGAAAGTTAATTAAATTATTATAAATAAAGTAGAATAATACTAATAAGGTAATAGTTTATTAGTATTATCAATGCTTCTACTCTATTTATAATAATTTAATTGCCGATGGAAAATAATGCTTTATATCTGTAGAATATTACGGAATATCAAAAGTTATCCCCTTAATGAAAATAATAGACACAGTCAATTTGATGACTACATTTGGAAGATTCGAATTATCCTTTACAAATATCAAGGGTAATCGGTATCGGCAACCGTAGAACCAATAATAGAATATAAGGCACAAAAATCTCTGGGCTTTTTGAGCAATTCTCAATAGGGGATTCCCTGAATAAGGCAAGAAAAAAACATCGATATATCCGATACTCTCTTCTTGTCTTTTTATGTTCAATATAGATAGGAGAAAGCTATGGGGATACCAAATACGGCTCTTCAAGAAGCTATAGATTATCCAATCGGAGATAAGCTGGACGAAATTATAAGCAGTGTTAGTCTCCATCTTTCACAATGTCCTCTCTGTGCTAATCCAGGCACATCAGAAGTTGCCTGCTCTATGTTACAAAATGGACATTCTATCGCTGAAATCTCCCTTCGATTATCAATTCCAACAGAAAAAATCAAAGAACATCTTACAGAAGTTTTTGCATTATCCTCAGTTGATATTTATGCTAAATTAGCCTTATTAAAAATAATAGCAGCAATCCATTACATAGATATAGAGGATGGAAAAATCAGGGCAAGTGATATTATTAAAGCCATAGATACGCTTATTTCGTTTTCAAATAAAGGGCAAGCGAATAATGGAGAGAATGTTTCTCAAAAGAAGATGGAGCATTTATCAACAGTAGAACTCTTAAATAGGAGAATTGGCAAATAAGCCTTAAACTACTATGGCTATCAAAGAAGAAAGATATGATTATGAGAAGAATGATGAGGATTTATATAATATTGAAGTAGGCAGGAGACCTATTTTGCAGTTTTGGAAGGCATTAAAAACGGGACAGATAAAGACAGATAAAAGCGATTCCCGATATGCCCCATTTCAATATCAATATGATTTTCTAACATCCAGAAAGACAAATTGTTGGATAATAGGAGCAAATAAGTCAGGGAAGTCCGAGGCATGTCATATCAAAACTGCCTTGACTTTAATGGGGCTTAATAAGCTTATTCCTGCCCCTAATGATGGGTATGTGGTTGGACTTGACTGGGCAACTATTAGAGATACGATACTTTCAAGAATACTTGAATTGATCCCCTCTGCGGATCTTTTAGGCAGAAGTGTGGAAAAGGCTTGGAGTGCCTCTAAACGAACTTTATTTATGACTAATGGGAGCAAAGCGATTTTCAAATCAGCTGACTCTGGTAGGTTAAAGTTTCAGGGTGCACTTCTTGATTGGGTGCAAATAGATGAAGAGATACCTTACTCTGTTTATAAAGAAGTCAAAATGCGGGGAAAGGGAGGAAAGCAAGGAGAAGAAAAGCGGCTTTATATATGGGGTACTGCTCTTCCAAATTTACTTATAGGGCGGAATAGTTATCTTTATAAAGAAATTGTTATGAAGAAAAATACGCCAAATTATGATGTATTTACATCCATAATGGATGATAACCTTTCGCTTTCAGAAGAGCAAAAAGATGAATGGAAGGATAGCTGTTCTGGGAATGAATACACGGCACGAGTATTGGGAGAATTTTTTTCATCGACAGAATTAGGAATATTTAATGGGGAGTATTTACAGGAGATAAAAGAAAACTATAAACAATCTCCGCTATCAAAGGGAAGATTAAAGAAAATTGATGGGATGATTATTTTTGAGGCTCATGGTACAGGGAAATGGCAGATATGGAAGATGCCACAACAAGGACAGGTTTACTCAATTGGAGTTGACTCTTCTACAGGTGAATCAGAAGACCCCAGTTGCATACAAATACTTGATGTGATTACTCAAGAACAGGTTGCGAAATTTTGGGGTAAGGTGGATGAAGACACTTTGGCTGAGGAGATTGTAAAAAGCGGACAATGGTATAATAATTCTTCTGTAATAATTGAGGTTACTGGCGGTATTGGTAGGGCAGTTCAGAATCAAGTAATGAAATTGGGCTATTATAATCTTTATAGGCGAGAAATTTATGATCAATATGGGCAAGTATTGAGTGATAGGTTAGGGTGGGAAACAAAGGGCGGTAGAGGAGATGGAGGAACAAAGCCGCTTCTCTTAATGGATGGTAAAAGATATGTTAATGGGGGTGGAATAATTAGGGATGTTGAAACCATTGAAGAATTCCAAAATTATTTAAGGTTTGCTGATGGTTCAAGCGGGGCAAGGCATGGATGCCATGATGACATGGTAATAGCATATTTACTGGCATTAAGGCAAATAAATGAAGGGAAATGTTTTGATATTATATTACCAAGTTGCTCATTTCCCTTGTCAAATGAAATAAAGAGTAGAGAGGATGCGGAAGCATGGCTATACGATTAATAGACATAATATGGTTGATTGCTTTAATAATATCGTCAAATTCATTATGTGTGTTACTTGGTGCATATATTGCATGGAGATGTAAGGAAAACAAGTCAATTTTATCTTTGCCAAACATAACATTTCCATTAAATAATAATGCCGAGACGATGAATGAGAAACGGTATAAAAAGATATTAGATGAAGGGGTTACAGAGGTCTAATGCCAATATACGAATACATATGTGATGACTGTAAGGATGTGCAGGAAATATTTATTCCGTACGAACAAGTATCCCTCTGTAAATGTGGTGGGCAGATGAAAAGGGTATACTTAACTCCACCAGCAGTGAAAATGAATACATTGAAAGGAGGGTATTATAAGACACAGAGTTTAGATAAAACAACAGGTGAATCTGTTGTTTGTACTACCAAACATCAATTGTCCGAATTTGGGAAAAAAAATGGAGTAATAATCGAATATGACTAACAATGTGTTTTCAGCACGAACAGATGATAAAGTAAAACAGTATTTAGAAAGCGAACTCTGGGCAAATGCGTTTGAATATAGAAAATCCACTAACTTTGGGAAAAATGCCATTAGTTATTGGGAGGCACACAATGGTAATCATTGGGACGCAAGAAAGGTAAAACCGAAGAAAGCAGCAGCGGTATTGAACCAGATAGGGGCAACAGTCGAGGATATTTTGAGTAATATTACGGATGCACCCCCCATGTTTGATGTTATACCGAATGATGAAAGATTTAAGGAAGAGGCTGAGATACTTAAGGATGTTTTTAATCGCTATTTATGGCGTAAAAGCCGAATGGATACAGAAATACAATTAATTGAAAGATGTGCTTTGGTTGTTGGTTCTGGACATTTCAAGACGGCTTATGATGCCGATAAAAGGGCTATTATAACAAGATATATAAGTCCATTTTCTTGCTTTCCTGCCCCATACGAAACAAGAATGGATGATATGACTTATTATATTCATGCACAATTGATGCCGAAAATAATACTTCAAGAGCGTTTTGGGAATGAGATTAAGGATATAAAGAAAACCAGAAACCTTACTTATGAATTTATGCCTGATATGGAGATGGAGGCAGCTAAGGGACTTTGGGCAGGGATAAAAGAATCAGCAAGACAGGTATCGCTTGGATTAGGAAACTTTATTGGTCAAACAGAGAATGTCAATAATCAGGATAGATTGTTAATTAGAGAATTTTGGGTCAAAGACTTAACGAGTGTAGGCGGACAAAGGAAGTATCCTACATGGCGATATTATGTTATGGTAGAAGATATTATTTTGAAATCTGCTGATCAGGTATGGAGATACCCTTTTATTCCAATTATAAAAATAGATGATTATGTTACAGAAGGTTATTGGGGAAGGGGTGAAATCGAGTGGATGTTGTCACCTCAGTTTCTTATCAATAAATTTATGAGCCAGATATGTAATTATATGGATTTAGTGGCAAATCCACCCATTAAAGCTGAACAAAATTCAGGTGTAACTAATGAAAATTGGGTTACAAGAGCAGGAGAAATCTTGCATGTAAATATGGGATTTTTTGATAAAGTTGATTTTATGCGTGTGCCTGCCTTACCACCAGAGTTTGTGGGGTTAATAAATAATCTGCTTAAGATTTTGGATAGTATCACAGGGCAACATGCAGGAATGCCTACTCGGACAGCAGCTCAGGCGATGCTATTCAGTGAGGCAGAACAATCAAGGACAAGACCTAAAACCCGTAATATGGAAAATGGGTTACTTGAATGGGCTGAACAATGTAAAGAGTATATAAAACAACATTGGATGTCTGGGAAAAAAATCACTTTTAGGGATGATAATGGGGACATTGTGCAGAAAGAGTTTAAGGACATAGATGCTTTGGATGAATTAGGGTTAACAATCACTACAGGAAGCACTGTGGCATCTACGAAACTATTTTTGCTATCTCAATTAGAAAGAGTGCCTGAATTAGATTTACAGACAAGATTGGAGCTTATGGGTTTCCCAAATCCCAAACAAATGGCTGATAAAGTTGAGGCAAAACAAGGTGAACTTACTCAACTTAAGTTGCAGATGGGGCAGATGTTACAGGAGAATAGAGGGTTGCAAGAGCAACTTTCAAAGATAACTGGACAAATAGGATAAGGAGGTGAAATATGGTAGGAATAGGAAAATATAAGGGAAATTATCAGTTACCAGACGGGACAACAGAGACAGGGCAACCAACAACATCATCAGTATCAAAGCAATTACAGCAGGCAATAGCCATTCTTACTGCTATTAGGGCAGACGAAAATATAAGAGACGATGCTGTTGATAGCTTTTTAGCACAAACTATTGAAGGATTGACTAAGATAGCTGAGGGTGAAAGCGTTGCAGAGATGCTGTCTAATCAAAGCAGTATAACCAGACAGTATATGTATCGGGACGATGGACGGTCTGGAGGGTCAAAAGAAGTCCCCAATCCTCTTGTATATAGAGCAAGAGGGTAATCGGTAAGTGTCAAATTAAGACCAACTTAATAAAAAGTGCTTAATAGCCAACCAACGGTGCTTAAATAGCCAACTTAAAAACAAGTGTCAAAAGGAGAAAAGAAATGAGAAATGAAAATGTGAACGATTTTGATATTCAGTTATTTGCGGGAGACGAAGATCCATCAGGAGAAACAATTCCATTAACTGAACAAGCAGAAGTTTCATTGCCTGCTAAAATCAAAGTAGGTGATGGCGAATTTACGGTTGAAGAATTGCAAGCAATGATTAAGGACTCGCAAAATAGTGCTGAATGGAAAAAGGCAAATACTGTGACAGCACAGCAGTTAGCAGAAGAGAGAAAGATACTTGAAACTGAACAACAAAAGTTTGAGGGGTGGAAACCAGTTATTGCTAAGTATGAAGAGGATGAGGCGTTTCAGCAATCATTAAATGATTTATTGGAAAATAAACAGTCTAATGATTTTGAAATGGGTGAGAAGGACCCTCAACTTATTTCTACTCAAAATGAACTATCAACACTTAGAAAAGAACTGGAAAACGAAAGAGCAATAAGATTGGCTAAGGAACAGACAGAAGAGGGTCGCATGATAGAAATAGACCGAAGTCAAATCGCAGCCAAAATAAAGACAAGTGGGGATGTTTTTACATACGAAGATGTAGAGAAGTTTGCTACAGAGAACCTAATCCCTGTATTGTCAGTTGCGTATGACATTTTAAGAGGTTCAGATGCCAACATAGCTCATCATGTTCAAACTGCAAGGGCTGCTGCATTAGCAGAATATGAAAAGAAAGCACCGCCGAGGATTGCACCTATGGGTGGACAAGGTGGAATAGTAGGACAGGAGACAGTGTTCACAAATTTTAGGGATGCAGCTATAAGAGCAGCGGCTAAATACCCTAATGTTTTTACTGAATAAGGAGGAAAATTATGGCAATGATTAATGAAGTAGATTTAAGGAATGGGATTATATCAGAGTTGAGACCTGGTGTAAGAAATCAAGTAACAACTGCTTGTGAATTAATGGAGAGGTTGTATTATGGTAGAGGGAAGAATGCACGAGGAAAAACAAGATACCGTAAAGGTTCGGATCTAAATGAAATGCTTTCTTATGGCAATAAACGGTCTAAGGAGACAGACGGAAGAGAAGATGTGGTTGTGCCGCATTCTTTCAGTGCTGAAAAGCAAATGGTTGTTAAATATGGGTGGAGAGTTGGAGATATTTTACTCCACGATGATGATTTGTCATCCAATAAGACGGGGCTTCAGATTTTTAATCTTATGGCTACGCGAATAAAAAATATGACAGAAGGAATGGCAGAAGATGTGGCTTTGGCTTTGTATGCAGGAAAGAGATTGAAAGGAGCTAATGGGGGAAGTGCAAAAGCATTTGATGGAATTAAGGAGGTTATCGGTAATGATAATATATATGGTGGGATTGATAGGGTTGCATTCCCTTGGTTTCAATCAAAGGTAGTCGATTATGTTAAGCTTGCAGCCAGTCCTGCTGACTCATTAATATCTTTGTTAAAGATAGATGCAATGCACGGACAAATTAAGTTAGGACGAAAAACTATGCCCACTTTGCAAATTACATCTCAGGAGTTGTGGCAAGAGATAGTAACTAGTGCAAGGAAAGAAAGAAGTGTTATAGAAAAAGATCCTTCGCTATCTATTGAGAGGGGGGTAGACAACATTGTCCTAAACGGTTCTCCTGTCATAGCGGATATTAACTGCCCTATGTATCCATCAACAGTGGCTGGTGATCCTGCTGGCACTATGCGGGGGGATTGGTATTACATTAATGAAGACACAATCCAGTTATTTGTAGACCCAGATTACGACTTTAAGGTCAGTGAATGGAAGGATGTTTATGGTACAAAAATTGGCGGTGCGGATAACGGCAAGACTGGTATTTCGGTGCATTCCAGGGCATTGTATGTTAAATTAGCAATGTGTTTGTATTGCAATGAACCCAGATCAAATGGAAAATATGTTGGTTTCACATTACCAACAGAATAAGGTTTTGAGGTGGGGGGGTATAATGTTCTATTATACCCCTTGTAAGGCTAAGAAGGAGATTTTAAAGATGAAGGAAATAGTTTTTGTTTACAATTATGGAGATGTTGATTTTATAGATGGTTTTAGGGAAGAGAAAATATGTATAAAATCAAAAAAACATATTCCTATGACATACAACATGGCAAGATATTTTATTGGAGACTCCACTCCGAGAGGGACAATGGATGCGGCTTTCAGGCGTGGCGGTATAGCTCCTACACTAAAGGCATTTGAGAGTGAAGAAGAAATGGCAGAATATATCAATAGAATACCTGGAAAAGATATTGTTTCTACTGATGAGCATGACATTCATAACCCTATTCCTTTGTCCCCCAAAGACAGTGTAGAGGTTATTAGTTTTGGTAAATTTGCAGGGCAAGCATGGGAAGATGTATTAACTCCAGAAAATTTTGATGTCAAATATTGGGCGGTGGTAGGTAGAACATCTAAAAGTATTCCTGATAATAGAAAGGCACAAATCAATGTTCTCCTGAGACAGGCAAGGATGGAGAAAGATGGCGATAACAGTTCAGGAGATAGTAACTCGGATAAATAATCATTTTGACGATTCAAATAATGATGCTTATTCTTTGAATGTTAAAATTAACTGGATAAATGCAGCACAAAAAGATTTAGCCTATAGATTGCCTATAGAGTTTTTACAGAAGATAGTAAAAACTGAGAAACAAGATACACAGGCATCTTATGGGGATATGGTTAGCTGGTTATACCCATTGCCTGTAGATTTTCTTAAAATGGTAGAGGTTCTATATCATAATATTGCATGTAAACTGATTAAACTGGGACAGCGGCAGATGATAGGGAGAAACATGGATTTAATGCCGTCAGAGATAGAACCAATAGCATTAATTAGAGAGGGAAAGATTGAAATATTCCCTTCTCTAAATTCACAAACGGATGGATTAGAAATTATTTATATTGTTAATCCTATTACATTGACTACTGTAACCGATGTAATTCAATTAGATAATTATGTGGAGTTGATTTTTAATTATGTTCTTTGTCAGGCATACGCAAAGGACAATCAGCCAGAAGCAGATAAATATCTTAATTTATATATTGGATATATAGCAGAAATATTGGGGGTAAAATAATATGGGAATAACATTAACTAAAATATTGGCAGATGTTAGATCAAGGGTGAATGACGAACAAGGAATACTTACTAACACATTATTAATCCATTGGACGAATATTGCACAGGAAGTAATTTATATGCAATTATTGCCTGTTCTTGAGCCAAAGATGACAAAAACACAAATCAGGACAGTAACTTCTAATCCTTCCGTTTCTTCGCTTGTGCTACCTGATGACTGCAAACAATTAAGAAGAGTGGTTATAAATGGCAAAAAGGCAAAGCAAAAAAACATTGATGAAATAGATTCTATGGTGGGGACTTTTGGTGCAGATGATAGTCAACCAGCGTATATGGAATGGTCTGGCTTGATTGAAATATTCCCTACTTCTCTTGTATTAACAAGTCTTAGATTTGATTATCTTAAGCAATTAACTGAATTAATTCTTAATACGAATGAAATATCTGCATTACCAATACAATATCACGGTTTACTTGTGGATTATGTAGAAATGTTGGCATTGAGGAAACTGAATAGAATAGATTTATCGGGGGCAGCTGAGCAGACTCTATCAAAAATGTTTAATGATATTTTGAATGTTACTGCGGGACAAATAGCAAAGATAGACGCAGATAAGGAAAGGATGTAATGTAATGGCTTACACTGCAAAAGAAATTATAGATGATGTATTGGGAAGAATTGATGATGAAGAGAATAAAATATCTCGCAAATGGTTACTTCATCTTCTAAATATGGCGTGTATAGAATATGCCAAAAGGACAAAAAGTTTTAGAAAAGAATATTCTCATGCTATTAACACTCTGTATAATGCGTTTGCATTGCCAGAGAATGTGCTGGAGATAAAGAATGTAAAGTATTCCGTGGATGGGGTAGATTGGCAACAATTATATCCTATGAATCTGAGCGAAAGGCAAAGATTTGAAAAAAAGATAATGGTGGCTTAATATGAATATTGGGGATGAATATGGCGGAGGGAAGATATTTTATATTTCACCTGAGAAGACAATGGTTCTTATAGTTGCTCCTGTTGATGTTGGGGATGAGTCAAATTGTTATTGGGGAGTAGAAAATATTCGTGTTGGTGCGAATGATGAGGGAATTGGAGATGGAAAGTATAATACTGATTTAATTATTACCTCTCAAGTTAATACGGCAGCAGAGGCATGTAGGGCATATAATGGGGGAGGTTTTAACGATTGGTATTTACCATCAAAAACCGAATTATTCTTACTATATTCAAATAAAACATTGTATGGAATGGGAGATGATTTTTATTGGAGTTCCACGGAACATGATATTACTAACGCATGGTCTCTATCATGTAATGCTGTTGAGCTTATAGGGGCAATGCAATTGAGAGGCAAATGGAACGGAATGGGACGGAGACCTATTCGTCAAGTAATATTTCCACCTATTCCCCCTACTCTGTTATCTCCAGAAGACAATGCAATCAATGTCCCGATTACTTCATTAGCAACTTGGTCTGCAGGTGAGAGTGTAACAGGATATATAATTCAGAAGGCATTAGATGTAAATTTTACGCTTGGTGTAACAACCAAACAAATGGGTAATTTTACAAGTAACCAGTTTAATGACCCTATTTTGGAGCATGATACATCGTATTGGTTGAGAGTAAAGGCGATAAATGCTGTTGGTGAAAGTGATTGGTCGGTAACAAGAAGTTTTACGACAATTCAAGTAATTCCAAACATTCCCTTATTAAATACCCCTGAGGATGGGGCGGTAAATGTGTCTACACATACCTTGTTATCTTGGTTTGCTGCTAAAAGAGCAGATACTTATGATATTGAGATTAGCATTAATTCTGATTTTTCTAAGAAAATGTTCTGGCAAAATTGTGTGGCTATTCAACGATATTTTATTTTGAAAAATAATACAACCTACTATTGGCGAGTGCTAGGAGTTAATATTGCAGGCATAGGAAGGTGGAGTATAGCAAGAAGTTTTACGACAATTCAAGCAATTCCAGACATTCCCTTATTAAATATCCCTAAGGATGGGGTGGTAAAGGTATCTTTAAGACCGATACTTACTTGGAATGCAGTAAGTGGGGCAAGCTCTTATAGGCTACAGATGAGCCTTGTAGAGAATTTTGCAACACAAGTGATTAATGTTGCTGGGATACCACCAATCACATACTTTTTTGTAAGAGGACCTTTGGCGAACAATACTGTTTACTATTGGCGGATATGTTCGGTAAATGCTGTTGGTGAAAGTGATTGGTCGGTAACAAGAAGTTTTACGACAAAACAAGCATGTCCAGGCATTCCTTCGCTTGTTTTTCCAGAAAATGGGGCGGTAAATGTGCCTTTAAGACCGACACTTACTTGGAATGCGGCAAGTGGGGCAAGCTCTTATGGG
>PFWI01000019.1 GCA_002791075.1 bacterium (Candidatus Ratteibacteria) CG_4_9_14_3_um_filter_41_21
GTTTTGGCAATGAGGGCTACCGCAATGGAGAACATCCCGATTAGCCCCATTCCGCAGGCATATCCAGCCAACAAAATAGGGGTATATCTTCGCCAGTTCTCCTTTCCGAGTTTTTTGGCAAAGTAGAATCGGCCTAAAAGAGCGCCAAGAAACATCGGAATGGCTTGATGAGGGAAGATGGCAATCCCGCCGACAATTCCATAAAATATGGCAACCGGGGCATGGGTGAGAAGCAAAAGAGCATAAAGAGCAATGCCGGTTATGCTTCCTCCGACTATGTACTTGAATTTTAAAGCCTCCAGCATCCAGGCCGCTCCCCCTTCAACGGTTGAGGTTGCCCATAAGCATTGAAAAGTGGCTGACATTGGCCAGAGTTTCTGAACATAAGGATAGGTGGAGGAGGGAATCGGTCCCATTCTCCAGATGATTGACCAGAAAAGAAAACTACAAAAAAGCATCACCGCCAGCGCCATAAATTCTGCCTTATACCAACTGGTGAATCTGGTTTTGGTTAATTCCAATTGCTTAAATTCTTGCGTTGCTCCTCCATGATCAAAGTAAGGAACCGGAGCAAACCAGATATCCGCCCCTTTATAGCCACTTAGAATAAACGTTCCTTCCCTAACCATAGGGAAGGAAACGCCGGTTGCTACCCCGGTGATGCCAAACATTCGTGCCGAGATATAAGAAAGAAATGGGGTTAGAATGAATCCGAAAAGGACGAAGAGAAAAAGCGGAAAATTGGGAACCAGAATATGGCAGATGATAATATAGATAGATGTGGAGACGAACCAGACAAGCAAAGCAAGCCAGATGGGAAGATCACCTCTGCCTGCGGGGAGTTTTTGCCTTCTTTCTGTCTTTTCTTTTTTATTTCTTCTTGCGGTTATTAGTTTCCAGATACCGATTAATCCCACTACCACTCCGGTGCCAATCGTAATACTAAGCCAGAAATCCATCGTGTTAGCAATGTTAGCCGGAATCACACTCATCCCCGACTGCCAGGTATGGAAAATATTGGTATGGCGATACAGGATGGGAGAGAGAATAACTTTTCCTCCTATCGCCCCAATGAAGATTCCCGCTACTACCCAGAAAGGAAGGACAAAACCGGCAAAGAGAAAAGTTAAATCAGTAAAAAAACCGAGCATTACTGTAGGGAGGAAGGCGCCAATAGCCGCGGTAAAATCGACCCAGGGGATAGGGATAAGCATTAAAGGCTTAGTTGCAATTAGACCGGTAATGGTAGGGATGACGATATAAATGCTTCCAAAAACTACCCCGATCATTGCGGCAATAGAAAAAACCTTCCAGCGCCAGGTTTCCTTCTTGGCGCTGGTTTCGGCTAAAGCAGTTGCCCCTTCAGCCGCCACCGGGGCCATAGGGAATTCCAGCTTTTCTACATCACTGGTAATTCTAAAAAGGACGTAACCTAAACCAAAACGGTTTAAGAGAAAAAGGATGCTATGAACAACAAGCAAAATAATCGGGATAAGCCAGTCGCGGTCAAGAAATGTTCTCTTGATGAGAGCTTCTGAACCGGCCGGAGGGACAACCCAGGAAGGCATAAGTTTATCCAACCCAAAGGCTTTGGCGTAAGTGGATTGGACAAGATACTGGTTCCAGATCAGCGCATTAAAGGCTCCTCCGTGAAGTCCCACCATACCCCAGGTAATCAAGGAACCGGCTAAAATATAGATGATATAAGTTTCCTGACGAGAAAGCTTTACAAAGGAGCGCTTGGCAATCTCAACAAAGAGAATTAAAGTGACCCATTGGGCGGCTCCGCCGATACCAGCACCGGTAATCAGTCCAAGATAGATAGAACCAGGAAGCATAATAAAGCCGATAAAAAGAGC
>PFWI01000155.1 GCA_002791075.1 bacterium (Candidatus Ratteibacteria) CG_4_9_14_3_um_filter_41_21
CCGGAAGCATTCAATATCGGCATTAACCTGGGAAGAACTGCGGGAGCAGGTTTCCCGGGACATCTGCATCTTCATCTGGTCCCCCGTTGGAACGGGGACACGAACTTTATGCCGGTGATTGCGAAACAGAAGGTTATTTCCCAATCCCTGGATAAACTTTACCAAGAACTGAAGAAGTCATTGCGTGTGATACGACGCATAGTGAAGCAAATCCAATGAAGTCGTTGCGAGCGATAGCGAAGCAAACTCAATGAGATTGCCACAAGCCAATTCCATTGGCTCTCGCAACGACACAAAAGTGTCGGATTGCCACGCCCGCCTATGATACAGGCGGACTCGCAATGACAGACGGAGGATTAGAATAATGGAAAGAAAAAGAACCTGGTATTTTGCGATTATTTTTATCGTCCTGCTTATTTTTTTCTCTCTTCCCTACTTTCCCCGTAGATTAATTAATGTGGCGAGCGGTTCCCTAGCGGAGAATGTTGAACTTATCACTCCTGTTGCCGCTCAAATTTTTGCTCCGTTTCTTGATTTTCCTTTTTATTTTTTCAATTTTACCGAGCCCAAATTGCAACTTTCCTCCTGGCTGCTCTGGCTTTTAGCCATCTGGTCTGTTCTTGCTCTCATTAGATTGAAAAAACCGGGATTCAAAAAATGTTTACGCCTATTGCGAGGAGTAATCGCAATCATCGTCTCTTTTTTGCTCTTTATCCTCTATCTTCTACTTTTTCCTTTACCCCAGCATCGCCTTAAATCGGGAAATCCCGATGAAGTTTTTCTGGACCTCCATTCTCATACGATTTATTCCCATGACGGTATTGCCTCTCTGGAGGAAAGCATCCTCTGGCATCTTAACTGCGGCTTTGCCGGCTGGGCGACCACCGAACATAATCGGATTGGCGCGGCTCCCGTTGCCCAGGAAGAAATGCTGGAGAAAAATTCCCTTGATGCTCTGGTAATTGCCGGAGTGGAGCTTAATTTTAACGGAACTCACCTTAACCTTTTAGGAATTGAAAAAGAGATTGATAAAAACCAGTATAAAAATTTAACCGACTTGGTAGAAGCGGTTCACCGCCAGAGAGGGGTGGTAATTGTCCCCCATTTCTGGGCGAAGAAAAAACCGCCGTCCTCGTTACAGGATTTAGCCAAAGCCGGGGTTGATGGGTTTGAGATTGCCGGAAACTGTTCCCTCCCTTTGCAACCGGAATTAAAAAAGGAAATAATTGCCCTCTGCCAAAAACAAAATCTGCTGATGGTCGGAGGCAGTAACTGGCACGGCTGGGGTTCTTTCTGTAATGTCTGGACTGGTTTTAAGTTACACCCCCACCTATCTCCTCCCCCCTTGAGGGGGAGGATTGAGAAGGGGGGGGGAAGAGCGCAAAAAAGAGCAATTCTTCGCGCTTTGCGGGAAAAAGCAAATTCTCATTTCAGAGTCCTTGCCCTCCCTAAAAAATCTTACTCAAAATATCATTACATTTTTGAACCTTTTATGGGCAGTTTTTTCTATTTTTGCTCCCTGAATGATTGGCAAAGGGTCTCCTGGGTTTTTTGGGTGTTGCTGGCTTGCTTTTCTCTTTGCTCTATTAAAGATAAAAGAAAACTTGCCATTTTCCTCTGGTCAGCGATTAGTTTGATATTAGCCTTAAAAGGCATTTCTTTTTTGAATATCTGGCAGCTCGTAAGCCAGGTTAATAACATTTTGCCTCTGGTGAGCAAGGGACTCTTCTTAATGGCCGGACTCACGGCGCTTCTGGCCCTCACCGACATTAAAAAACGATGAAACCAATGAAAATTGTTTTTATTCTATGCCTTATTTTTCTTCCCTGCGCGGATTTTGTAGCGGTGCGATTCATCGCACCCACAGGCTCGCTACAGCAAGCCTGTGCAGAG
>PFWI01000080.1 GCA_002791075.1 bacterium (Candidatus Ratteibacteria) CG_4_9_14_3_um_filter_41_21
TCCAGAAGAGGGCCGGAGAGTTTGTTCCTGTATTTCTGAATCTGGTAAGGGGTGCAGGTGCATTCATGCCTGGGGTCGGTATAAAATCCGCAGAGGCAGGGGTTCATTGCCCCCACCAGCATAAATCGGGCGGGAAAACTAACCGAACCTTTAGCGCGAGAGATATGGACGATACCATCCTCTAACGGCTGACGCAACACTTCAAGCGTATTTTGATGGAACTCAGCAAACTCATCTAAAAAAAGAATACCATTATGGGCTAAACTCACTTCTCCCGGTTTGGGGAAGGAACCGCCGCCAATAAGGGCAATATCGGAAATGGTATGATGAGGACTGCGAAAAGGACGAGTTGCTACAATGGCTTCTTCTGAGTCAAGAAGTCCGGCGATGGAGTGAATCTTCGTGGTTTCTAAAGCTTCAGGGAGAGTGATGTCAGGAAGGATAGTTGGCAACCTTTTAGCCAGCATCGTCTTCCCTGAACCAGGAGGGCCAATAAGGAGAATATTATGACCTCCGCTGATTGCTACTTCTAAAGCCCGCTTAATATGCTCTTGTCCGGATACTTCGCTAAAATCTACCGGATAGACTCTTCTTTCTTTAAAAAGATTCTCTACCTCTATGGAAAAAGGGGGGATATCAATTTTTCCTTCTAAAAAGTCAATTGTTTCTTTTAATGAGCCAACCGGATAGACCTCAATTCCTTTAATTAAAGCCCCTTCCCTGGCATTTTCCCTGGGTAAAATGACTCCTTTCTTCTTTAAGGCTTTGGCTTTCAATACCGTAGTTAAAATCCCTTTCACTGCGCGCAAAGAGCCATCCAAAGAAAGTTCTCCTAAGATAAAATAGTCATCCCAACGATTGCTTTTGATTACATTTGTCGCGGACAAGAGTCCGATAGCAATAGGAAGATCAAAGGAAGGGCCTTCTTTTTTTAAATCGGCAGGAGCTAAATTAACCGTAATCTTCTTTACCGGAAATTCAAAACCGGAATTCTTTAAGGCCGGTTTAATTCTATCTTTACTTTCTCGCACCGCCTGGTCAGGTAATCCTACGATAGAAAAAGAAGGGAGTCCCCGCCCTATGTCCACCTCAATCTCAATAGGATACGCCTCTATCCCCAAGATTGTTGCAGAATAAACTTTAGCTAACATATCTGAAAAGCATCCTTAATTAATTTTATTGTATAGGAATTTTCTCTCCCCCTATCTAAGATAAGGGCAACGACATCAAAACGACAATCAACTCCATTCAATCTTTTTGCTTTAAGATATAAGGAAGCGACCCGGGAGATTTTTCTCTTTTTCTCAGGAGAGATGGCGTCTTCGGGACTACCAAAATTATAAGAGGTTCTTGCTTTTACTTCAATAAAAACAAGAACCTTCCCGGCATAGGCAATAAGATCAATTTCACCAAAAGGAGTCTTGAAATTTCTTTCTATTACTTTATAACCCTTAGAGAGCAAAAATTTCTCTGCTCGCTTCTCCCCTTCCCTGCCCAGCTTTTGTCTTTCTTTTGTCAACTCAAACTTTTTTTCTTCTAAGATAGTATAATTTTGCTCTTCTCGTTTTCCCTTTCTTCTTGAGTTTGATATCCCGGATAAGCGGGGAGCAAAAAGGAAAGATTCTTTCTACACCTTCCCCATATGAAACCTTGCGAACCGTGAATGTTTTACTTGTTCCGGTTCCTCTTTGAGCAATTACTATACCATCAAAAATCTGGATTCTCTCTCGAGATTTTTCTTCTTTCTTCTCTTTCCGGTCTTTCTCTTTTGCCGGCTCAATTATCTTAAGATGAACAGCAATTTCATCCCCTATCGAAAATTGAGAAAATCTTTTTTCTGAAACATCCATTTTTAATCTCTCTTATTTTTATAAGTTTTGGCGAAGGCGTGTTCGTTCTTTTGCCTGTTTTTGCCGCCAATCAGTAACCTTTCTATGGTTACCCGAAAGGAGAACTGCAGGAACTTTTAAACCTCGAAAGACCCGGGGTCTCGTATAATGCGGCCAATCAAGCAAATCTCCCTTAGAGAACGAATCTTCTTCGGTCGCCTCTTCGGGAAGAACGCCAGGAATGAGCCGAACAATGCTATCGGCCACCACCATTGCCGCTAATTCTCCGCCAGTTAGAATATACTCGCCTATTGAAATTTCTTTATCCACAATCGTTCTTACCCGTTCATCTATTCCTTCATAATGCCCGCAGATAAAAATTAAGTGCTTCTCGCAGGATAATTCCTTAGCCATTTTTTGAGTGAATAAAGACCCTTGCGGGGAAAGCAGAATGATTTTTGAATTTTGAATTTTGATGTCATTGCGAGCGTGAGCGTGGCAACCCCTTACTTCATGAGATTGCCACGGCACTTCGTGCCTCGCAACGACTTCGTCGCTTTTAACTCTCAGATACTCTATCCCTTCAAAGATTGGTTCCGGCTTCATCACCATACCTATTCCTCCACCGTAAGCAAGATCATCTACTTTTTTGTGTTTATTAGGGGTAAAATCTCTTAAGTTGTAAATATTAATTTCAATCAAACCCTTTTCTCTTGCCCGTTTAACAATACTTACTTCTAAAGGAGTAAAAACTTCGGGAAAAATCGTTAAAATATCAATTACCACTTATTTTTCCCTTGCGCAGGAGACTTTTTACCGTCTCCGTTGGCTGCGCTCCCATTTTCAACCAATAAACCGCGCGTTCCCGGTTAATTTTTATTACCTTGGGGTTAGACCTATTGTCGTAAGAACCAATCGTTTCAATAACGTCTCCCATACCGTCCTTGCGTCGGTCAACCACAATAACCCGGTAAAACGGTTTTTTCTTCGCTCCTATTCTCTTTAATCTAATTCTCACCATTATTCTCTTCCTTTTTTAGTTCGTTCTTTTAATCTTCGCTCCTAATCCGGTTAATTTCTCCACCAACCCTTCGTAACCCCGGTCAAGATGGTAAACTCGGGAAATTTCCGTTTTTCCCTCTGCCGCCAAAGATGCCAAAACAAGAGCCGCACTTGCTCTGAGGTCAGAAGCCATTACCCTGGTTCCAACAAACTTTCTGCCTCCTCTGACAATGGCGCTATTTTCTTCTACCACAATATCTGCGCCCATTCGATTTAACTCTCCTATATGCATAAAACGTCTGGGAAAGACGCGTTCAGTAATAACCGAGGTGCCTTCACTAAGACACATCAGGACCATAAACTGAGCCTGCATATCCGTAGGAAAACCAGGGTAAGGCAGGGTAATAAGATTAACCGATTTTAAAGGCCACTGGGAATTCTCAACATAAAGGCTGTTTTTTTTAATCTCTACTTTTGCTCCGGCCTCCTCTGTTTTATCAATGATTGCCCCTAAATGTCCGGAAATTGCTCCTTTAATAGAAACTTTACCCCTGGTAATTAATCCGGCAATCAAATATGTCCCTGCTTCAACTCGATCAGGAATTATCCGGTAAGAAACTCCCCTTAACTTTTTCACTCCCTTAATTCTTAAAAGATGTGAACCTGCTTCTTTAACTTTTGCTCCCATTTTGTTTAGAAAATTTGCTAAATCAACAATCTCCGGCTCACCGGCAGCAAATTCAATTAAAGTTTCTCCCTCGGCTAAAGCAGCCGCCATCATCAGGTTGGCTGTGGCAAGAACACTGGAACCAAAAGTACCGCCAAGAAAGATTCTTCTTCCTTTGAGTTTTTTGGCTTTAGCTTTGATATAGCCTTTATCTATCTCAATCTCCGCTCCCAATTTTTCCAAGCCCTTAAGATGCAAATCAATTGGCCGCGGACCAATAATGCAGCCACCAGGCAAAGAGACAATCGCTTTTCTAAAACGGGCCAACAGAGGACCCAAGATGCAGACAGAGCCTCTCATTAAGCGCACTAAATCGTAAGGAGCAGGGATATTTTTTACAGATTCCGTATTTATTTCCACTGCTTTTTTCCGTATTTTTATCTTTGCACCCAAAAACTCTAAAATTTTTAGCATTGTCTCAATATCCTTCAAAAGAGGAAGATTCTTAATTCGGCAAGTCCCTTCCGCTAAAAGAGTAGCCGCTAAAATGGGCAAAGCACTATTCTTAGAGCCGGAAATTTTTACTTCTCCTTTTAGAGGAACACCCCCTTCAATAACAATCTTGTCCATAATTTCTTAACCACGAATTATGCGAATTAATCGAATTTAAAAAATGACATTAATATATTCCCGACTGGATTTACAGGATTATTTTGTAGTGGCAGAGTCTACTCTGCTATTGTAGTAGTCAACCTTGGTTGACAGACGAGCAAGCTCGTCCACTACGTTTTTGTTATGTTTTAATCCTGTTAATCCTGTCAAAATTCTTAATTCGGAAAATTCGATAAATTCGTGGTTATATTTTTTTATAACTGCTATTCTTTCAATACCCTGATAATCGGGAACAACACTTTCCAAAGAAAGAAACTTATTTTTCTTCACTAAATCCTTAATTGCTTTTGACTGATGGTCTCCCATTTCTAAAATAAGATACCCATCTTTAGTCAAAAATGGCGGAGATTCTTTGATAATCCTTCTAAAAAAATCAAGCCCGTCTTCTCCGCCATTAAGAGCAATTTCCGGTTCAAAATTAATCTCTTCAGAAGATTTCCTTAATTGCTCCGTTGGAAGATAAGGAGGAGAAGAGCAGATTAAGTGGAAAAGAACCCTTTTTTTCTTTAAGGGTTTAAAACAGTCCCCCCTCAAAAAATGGACTCTCTTTTTTAATTTAAGTTGTTGACTGTTTTTCCTGGCAACCGCTAAACTATTTTTCGAGATGTCAATAGCATAAATTTCTGCTTTGGTTAATTTTGCCAAAGAGAGAGCAATATTCCCGCAGCCTGTCCCTAAATCTAAAATTTTAACTTTTGCGGGGAAATTCTTTATCTTTAACAACGTTCTCTCTACTAATATCTCAGTCTCGGGTCTGGGAATAAGAACTCTTTTATCAACGACAAAATCAAAACCAAAGAAGTTTACCGAACCCAATAAATATTGGAGAGGGACAAACTCTCCTCTCCTTTGCAAAAGACGTTGGTATAAATTCCACTGCCAGGGTTTCAGCAATTCCTCTCCATTAACATAGAGAGCAAATCTCTCTGTCCCGATTACATGCGCTAAAAGAGTTTCGCTATTGAGTCTTGGCTGGCTTATCCCTTTTTCCGTTAAAAAATTTATCCCAAATTTTAGGGCATCCCAAACTTTCCTCTGCTTAACTGTCTTTGACGGTGGCATTGCTCCTTCTCAAGAGAGTTTTCTACTTGCTTTTTGCGGTGATATTTTTCTTTATCTCAGTTAAACTATCATTTATTTGAAATACCACAACAATGAGTTCACAATAAATTCTCACGCCAAGTGGGCCAAGAAACAGCAAGATAATGCCATTGAGAACCCTTGTGCCTCCACCATATCTTGCAACCGCACCTCCAATGATTGAAATGATGCCACCAATGACACATAGAACAATTCCAATCCAAAGGATAACCCGAATAATAGATGGGGTAATCATCTTTTGAAAGGTCAAAAAATCCTCGGTTTTCATTCTTGTTTTTTCACCTCCCTTCTAATTTTTTCTTTAAAGTTTCTATCAGTGATTCTAAATCCCCGGCAAGAATCCGATCCAATTTGTGTAAAGAGAGATTAATTCTGTGGTCAGTAAGCCGATTCTGAGCAAAATTGTAGGTGCGAATCTTCCCGCTCCGATCACCCTGGCCAATTTGGCTCTTTCTTTCCTGGGAAACTTTCAGCTTTTCCTCTTCTTCTTTTTTTGCGTGCAATCTTGTTCTTAAAACCGCCAGAGCTCTCAATTTATTTTGGAATTGACTTCTCTCATTCTGGCAACTGGCAACAATTCCCGTGGGTAAATGCGTAATTCTTACCGCAGAATAGGTGGTATTTACCGATTGACCTCCATGACCGGAAGAACAAAAAGTATCAATCCGAATATCCCCGGGATTAATTTTTAATTCTTCTTCTTCTATTTCCGGGAAAACAGCTACGGTAGCCGCAGAAGTATGAATTCGGCCTCTATTTTCAGTTTTAGGAATTCGCTGCACTCGGTGAATACCAGCCTCGTATCTAAACTGACGATAAGCAGCTTTCCCCTTAATCAAAAAAATAATTTCTTTAAAACCGCCCTTTGCCGAAAAAGAGGTATCAAAAACCTCCAATTTATAGCCTTTTTTCTCGCTATATTTAGCGTACATCAGGAAAAGATCTTTTCCGAAGAAAGCCGCTTCCTCTCCACCCACTCCTGCCCTAATTTCAATAATGGCATTGCGGGTATCTCCATTATTTAATTTTTCCATACTTCCTTCTAAATTTTTCTACCCGCCCCGCGCTATCAACAAACTTATCTTTCCCGGTAAAAAAAGGATGGCAAGCGGAGCAGATTTCCACTTTTACATTTTGCTTGGTGGAACAAGTATGAATAACATTACCACAGGCGCAGGTAAACGTTGTTTCCTTATAATCTGGATGAATCCCTTTTTTCATTTTAATAGATTATGGGCAGATCTTCTCGGCCCAATGGTTTTTCCACCTCAGTAATTCCTTCTCCGGAAAAAACTTTTACCTCTTTCCCCTTAATGAGAAAACGAACTTTTTTTATCTCAGGAAATTGGGTTGCGGTATAAACTATTTCTCGCAGTCTCCCTTCCATACTGCTTGTTCCTCCCCCTGATTCTATCTCTTCGGAAAAATCAAGATAGGCAATATTGTCTTTTACCTGTAGTCCAAGCAATTTAACCGTTGGTGGAGTATTTGAAGAAAGCTCTTGCAGTTTTTCCTCCGGAGTAGGTCCGGCAAACAACATTTCCAGAGTTTCTTCCAAAGGAAGTTTTCTCCTGGTTTTAATCTGCCGGGATACCGGCTGGAGATAAAATACCCCTTTTTTATAAGCGGAAAAATAAAGATTAACGGTTTGCTCTTTAGGCAGAAATGTTCCTTTCTGCAGAACCAAAAGGAACCCGACCAAAACGATTAAGAAAAAGAAACTGCCTATAAGTATTACTTTTTCTCGGTTGTTCATATCTTTTTATTCTATCTTATTTTTTCCAATCAGTCAAACCAAGCGATGAATCAGCAGACCCGCAGGAATCTTTGGGTAAAAATAGGTTGTTTTAGGAGGAAGGATTTTTCTCTTTTCGCAGATATTCATTAATTGAGCGCTTTTAATGGGATTAAGAAAAATGGCGACAGACTTTCCCTTTTCTTGATCAACTTTTTCAATAAGGGATTCTTCATCTCTGAAGTAAAAAGTTTCATCACTTTTAAAAAAACGTTCGATTAAAACTTTATGGGCAATTATAACATCTAAACATCTAAGATCTTTCTCATCGGCAAAATTATCCATAATCCTTTCATCTTTTAAGATGAGCAGGAAAAACTTTCTATCTCCTAAATAAAGGCCAAAACTATGGCGAGAAGAATGGGATTGCAGTTGTTTAAATATTTCCCCCTTCTTGCTCTTCCTTACTTCAAAATATTTTTCTATCCGGCTCTTTATTTTCTCAAATTTTTTCTCACTTCTAATAAACCGATGAACCGGAAGAATAGAAAGAGAGGGAGAAAATACATTGGTAAAATAGGCAAGGACAAAGGAGGAATTTTCCCTTCGATTTTTCTGATAGTAGTGCAAAGCGCTTAAATAGCGGTGATGGCCATCAGCAATATAGATATTTTTATTTTTTATTTTTTCAATCAATTTTCTTATTTTCTTCTCGTTAGTTAAGGAGCAAACCTGATGCCGGAGCCCCTTTTCATCTTCGAAACTGAACCAAGGATAATTTTGTTTATCTTCTTCTAATTCTTTCTCAATCTCCTGCTTAGAATCCTGGTAAAGAAGAAAAATCGGAGAAAAATTTGCTTTGGTAGCTGCAAGAAGTTTATAGCGGTCCTCTCGATATTTAAGGATTGTTCCTTCGTGAGGGATAACCGAACTATTTTTTAAGTTTTCCAATTTTAGAAGCGCTAAAAAACCAAACTGCTCTTTTATTTCTCCTTTAATTCTATATTTTTGCCAATAAAGATAAATTGCTTTTTTTTTATCCTGGCAAAGCACTTTATCTTTCTGCCAGGCCGCAAAATAATCCTTTGCCTCTCTATATCTATTTTTCCCTTTCCCTAAGATAATACGGATAATATTATAGGGACTCTTTTGAAAAAACTTCTCCCTTTCCTCTGTATTGATAACATCATAGGGGGGAGTAATTACATCCTTTAAATTTTTAATAATCTGGCGGTTATAAAAAATACCTTTGAAGGGAATAATTTTAGCCATTTTATTCTTCCTTGGGCAGCCAAATTCGTATTTGCGCTTCTGCTTTCAGATTTTTATACCAATCGTCGAGAGCGAGCTGGCTCTTTTGAAAAAGAAGACTCTGGCGAATAATTTCTTCATCCATTTTCTTTCTTTCTTTATTCGCTTTTCGATAATTAACAATTTCTTCATTGCTGACTATGATATTAAAAGAAGAAAGAGTTTCTTCTTGTAATTTTTGCAAAAGCAAAGATTTTTTTGTTTCTTTTTCAATTTGCTTTAACTCATTAGCCGGGATTCTCTCTACTATTCTTTTGAACTTGTCGTCATCAAATTTACCGTCTTTATCAAAGAAAGAGGGATCCTTCTTAATCTGATTTAGAATTTCATCATTACTTACCCTGATTTTTCTCCTTTTTATTTCTTGAAAGAGAATTTTATCCCTAATTAGCATTTCTAATGCTCTTTTTTTCAAATTTAATTTTTTTGCTTCTTCTTCGGTAAACTTGTCGCCAAAAATAGTCCGGTAATTACCTTCTAACTTCTCCAGAGCCGTATAATATTCCCTTAACGTAATCGGAACCCGGTTTACTTTCGCAGCTAACCCTTTTCCCGATCCCCCCACACCAGAACCAACCCCCCACCAGATAAACGAGGGTATTACCAAAGCAGCTAAAATCCAATAAACGCGCTTTAAATTTTTCTTTTTTCTTAAAAACTTAAACATTTTTTCCTTCTACTAAAATAACAAATTCTCCTTTCGGTTTTTTTTCTCTATGACTTCTTAATAAATCTGAGAGAGCACCAGAAACAGTTTCTTCGAATTTTTTGGTGAGTTCTCTGCAGATTGCTATTCTTCTTTCCCCGAAAATTCCTAAAAGCTCTTCAAGAAGAGCAAGAATTCGAAACGGAGATTCATAGAAAATAAGCGTTTCTGAGCGCTGGGAAAGTTCTCCGAGAATTTTTCTCCGCTTCCCTTTTTTTCTCGGAAGAAATCCCAGAAAAGTAAAGTTTGTCGTGGGAAGTCCACAAACCGATAAAGCGGCGGTAATCGCACAAGCTCCGGGAATAGATGCAACCGGAATCTTTGCTTCTCTGACTAATTTTACTAAGAGATACGCAGGGTCAGAAATTCCTGGCGTCCCGCGGTCGGAAACAAGCGCAATCTTCCTGCCTTCTTTAAGCAATTGGAGAATTTTTCCCGCCATCTTTCGTTCGTTATCTTTGTAGTAACTGAAAAGAGGTTTTTTAATTTTATATTTAAAAAGAAGCTTCCTCGTTTCCCGGGTATCTTCAGCGGCAATAAAATCAACCTCTCCCAGCACTCTTAAGGCCCTTAAGGTAATATCCTCTAAATTTCCGATTGGGGTAGCTACTATGTACAACATTGACTTTTTTAACCTTTCCATTATAAACTATCAAGGATTAAATAGCAAAGAAAGGAATGGTTGCGAAGAAAGTTTAAATAAGGTTAAAAAATGGAAAATAATATTCTTAGAGATTTGGTTCAGAAAAATAGTTCCAGAATTGTTCTTCTGGTTATTGATGGTTTAGGGGGGCTCCCTATTAACGGAAAAACGGAACTGGAAGCGGCGAAGACCCCAAACCTTGACCGCCTTGCTTCAAAGGGAAGTTGTGGTTTAAGTGAAGCCGTTGCTCCCGGTATCACTCCTGGTTCCGGCCCTGCACATTTAGCCCTCTTTGGTTATGACCCTATAAAATACCAGATTGGAAGAGGAGTTTTAGAAGCATTAGGCATAGGAGAAGAGTTAGAACCCAGCGACCTTGCCGCT
>PFWI01000140.1:0-1242 GCA_002791075.1 bacterium (Candidatus Ratteibacteria) CG_4_9_14_3_um_filter_41_21
CTTCCGGCTATTCCTTTGATGAATTAAATGAAGATGATTATGTCGGGGTGAACCTTAAAACCGGGAAAATTACCGAGGGCACTCTCAAACCAACCTGTGAAGTCTCAATGCATCTGGGTTGTTATTTAATCAGAAAAGATATTTCCGCGGTGATTCACACCCATCCTCCTTTAGTCATTGGATTGATCAGCGCTGGTGCCAAAATAAAACCAATGTTTCCTGACTTTGTTGCTCTTGTGGGAGAGGTTCCGGTTATAGATTATGTGATCCCGGCGGGAGAAAAGATAAGAAAAGCGGTGACAAAGGTTATCAAAAAATACGATGCAGTCCTGCTTAAAAATCATGGTCTGGTGACGGTGGGAGCCACTCTCAAGGAGGCCTTTTATCGGGCGGAGATTATTGAGGAGGCTGCCCGCATCTTAATCGTTTCTCGAATTTTTGGCAAACCAGGGTTCTTAAATAAAAGGGAGATCAAAGGAATTAAAAATTTAGAAGCCGAGGACTATCGAAAAATGCTGCTTAAAAAAGGATAAATGAAAAGCATCACTTCTAAAATTATTATCGGGGGCGTTGGAGGACAGGGAGTTCTTACCCTGGGTAAACTCTTGGCCTATGCCGGGATGGGGGAGAAAAGAGAGGTTTCCTGCCTTCCTTCTTACGGAGCGGAGATGCGGGGCGGCTATGCCTTCTGCACTCTGATTATCTCTACCGAAGAGATTTTCTCCCCGGTTGTTTCCCAGGCGGATATTGGTATTTTTATGGACCGGTCTTCTTTGGAGAAATTCAAGGAAAGAATTGAGAAGAACGGGACAATCCTTATTAACAGTTCTCTGATTAAAGATAAATTTCCCCATCGGAACCTAAAGGTGATGAGAATCCCGGCCACAAAGCTTGCCGAGAAAATAGGAGATGTTAGAGTTGCCAATATAATTATGGCCGGGGCCCTGCTTAAAATCCTCCAACTGCAAAAGAAAAAATTCCTTTCCTCCGAAAGCCTCAAGGAAGCTTTGAAAGAGGTTCTTCCTGCCAAACCCGAACTCATCAATCTGAATAAAAAAGCGATTGAAGAAGGAGAAAAAATCTCTTTTTCGCTCTAAACCTTAATTTTGCCTATTTCCCTGTCTTGTGGTATATTTATAATGAACTTAACCACAAAGACACAAAGGGCACGTAAATACTCAGTCAACCACGTCATTGCGAGAAGCGATAGCGACGAAGCAATCTCATCTTTTCAAAGAAGTG
>PFWI01000140.1:1316-3196 GCA_002791075.1 bacterium (Candidatus Ratteibacteria) CG_4_9_14_3_um_filter_41_21
TTAAAGATAAAAATCACTGTAATCTCCTTTATAATCACTGTAATCATATGGTATTTCAGGATAACTTAACTCTTACGCAATGACAGATACGGGGTTTAGTGAATATTTACAAGGGCACCAAGTAGGGAGTAGATATTAGGGAGTGGGGAGTGGATGATATTAGGGAGTAGATGGTAGGGAGTGGATAAAGATATCCAGGCGCTCTTTCTACTCCCTACTCCCCAGAGAGCAAAGCGAACGAACTCCCTACTCCCGGTACTTGTTCTCCGTGACTCTGTGGTGAATATTATTTTTTAATTCGTGAAATTCGTGTTAATTCGTGGTTTCATTACTTAATTGTTATGGAAAAGGGAATTCCGCAGTTAGAAAAGATTGATGATTTTCATTGGCTCATTCCTAAAACAGGGGAAATGAGGGTGCCCGGGTTAATCTATACCAATGAAAAGATGGCCAAGAAGATTTACGCAGATGGTTCTCCTCTTCAGGTAGCCAACGTTGCCTGTCTTCCGGGAGTGGTCAATTATTCCCTGGCTATGCCGGATATCCACTGGGGCTATGGCGCTCCTATTGGCGGAGTTGCCGGGATTGACGCCCAAGACGGAGTCATTGTTCCCGGCATTATCGGCTACGATATCAATTGTGGAGTTAGGCTTTTGCGGACAGATTTAAGAAAACCGAATCTCAAGGAAAAATTAGAAGATTTGCTCAATGGGCTTTTCCGTAATATTCCCTCCGGCGTTGGTTCTACCGGAAAACTGCATCTAAAAGAAGGAGACCTTAAAAAAGTTTTGCATTCCGGGGCAAGATGGGCAGTAGAGAAGGGATATGGAAAAGAAGAAGATTTGGAATTTACGGAAGAGGAAGGTTGTTATAAATTAGCCGATTTTACTGCGGTTTCTTCACACGCAATAGAACGGGGGCAAAACCAGTTAGGCACCTTAGGGGCAGGAAATCATTTTATGGAGATTCAATTGGTTGAGGAAATCTACGATGAGAAAATTGCCTCTGTTTTCGGACTTTTTCCCGGTCAAATCACGGTGATGATTCACACCGGGAGCCGGGGTTTGGGATACCAGGTTTGTGATGATTATTTAAAGATTTTAGGTAAAGCAACAGAAAAATATGGGATTAAAGTTCCTGACCGTCAACTTGTCTGCGCGCCGATTAATTCTTCGGAAGCGCAATCCTATTTCTCGGCAATGGCCGCCGCAGCAAATTATGCCTGGGCAAACCGCCAGGTTATTACCCACTGGGCAAGAGAAACTTTTAGCAAGGTGTTAGAAGTCTCCCCAGAAGATTTAGGGATGAAATTAGTTTATGACGTTGCCCATAACATTGGCAAGATTGAGGAGCACCTGGTAAAAGGGAAGAAAGAGAAACTCTACGTTCACCGTAAAGGGGCAACCAGAGCTTTTGCCGCCGGGAGAAAAGAAATTCCTCTTCCTTACCGGGATGTGGGGCAGCCGGTTCTTATTCCGGGAACGATGGGGACTGCTTCCTATGTGTTGGTGGGAAGAGAAAAAGCGATGGAGGAGACTTGGGGCTCTACCTGCCATGGAGCAGGTCGGGAGATGAGCAGACATCAGGCAATAAAAGAGGCGAAAGGAAGAATGATTGAGAAGGAATTAAAAGAGAAGGGAATCTTAAGCAGAACCAAGAACAAAAGAGCTCTTGCTGAGGAAGCTCCCTTTGCCTATAAGGATATAGACCTTGTCGTAGAGGTAGTGGAAAAAAGCGGCCTTTGCAAAAAGATCGCCAAAATGATTCCATTAGGGGTAATTAAGGGATGACTGTTGCGACGAATAAGGAGCAACGAGCTAGGCATGCCCGCCGAGATGTGAGGCGGGCCGGGGGACTGTTGCGACGAATAAGGAGCAACG
>PFWI01000167.1 GCA_002791075.1 bacterium (Candidatus Ratteibacteria) CG_4_9_14_3_um_filter_41_21
ATTTTGCCCGAAGAAATCTCTTCATCTCCCTTAACCAAAGGGTGTAAATTACATTCAGGCTGATGAGTCTCATCCTTTCCTCTGGGCACGTATCACCATCCTTGCCCGGTCTAAAGGGGTTGCTTCCTCCTCCCGAATCGTGCTTCCGGTAAAGGAGAGGAATACATCCTCTAAGGTTGGCCGATGAAGATTAACGGAGGTTATTAAGATATTTTCCTTTTGCAACAGAGCAACCAAAAGAGGAATTTTTCTCTCCCCGCTCTCCACTCTGAGGTCAAGAAAACCATTATGCAGTTTTGCTTCTTTTATCCAATTAAATTCCCTGAGAGTCTCTAATGCTTTTTGACCGTCAGAAACTTCTAAAGAAATAATATCTTGATGAATAGCGTTCTTTAAATTTTCTGGTGAATCCAATGTCAGAATCTTGCCGCTGTCCATAATTGCTACCCGCTGGCATAAAAAATCCGCCTCCTCCATATAGTGAGTGGTGAGGAAGATGGTAATCCCTTCTCTCTGATTTAACTTCTTAATATAATCCCAGATAGTGTGCCTGGCCTGAGCATCCAGGCCCAAGGTAGGTTCATCCAGAAAAAGAACCTTGGGATAGTGGATTAAACCACGGGCAATCTCCAACCGCCGGCACATACCCCCGGAATAGTTCTTTACCAGGAGAGATTTTTTGTTCTCCAGACCCACCAACTTTAATACTTCCTTTATCCTTGGATTTTTTCTTTCTTTACTTATTCCATAAAGCCGGGCATGAAAGTCGAGATTCTCATAACCGGTGAGTTGATTATCAAGGGATGGATCCTGAAAGACAATCCCGAAAGAGCTTCTAATTGAATCAGGGTCAGCGGTCGCTTCATAGCCACAGACCTCTGCCTTTCCAGAAGTAGGCTTAAGCATCGTGGTTAACATCTTGATCGTGGTGGTCTTGCCGGCACCATTGGGACCCAACAGTCCAAAGATTTCCCCTTCCTTTACCGAGAAGGAGATTTTATCTACCGCAGTGAAGTCCCCAAAGCGCCTGGTTAAGTCTTTCACCTCAATACTATTTAATAAGAGCATATCTTAAAATGAAAATAATCGCCGGTTAAAAACATCCTTTGCCGTATGAGCGGTAAACAAGGTCATCGTAATTTTATTCTGATAAATCCGAAAGAGCGTAAATCGATGGGGAACTTCCACTAAAGCCGCAGTGGAAACAAAATTAACCCCATCCTTCTCCCGGCGAAAGTTGCTATGGCAATGGCCGGACAAAACCAATTTGACGTTGGGGCAGTTTTTTAGGATTTTCAGAACTTCCCCGGCACGCGGCATAAACAATTTAATCCTTAAACATTTCTCAACGAACCAGAGCGCAAAATTGCCAACAATTAAATGATGGGTGGCAAAAATGATTGGTCTTGCCGCATTTTCAGATAAATCCCTTCTCAACCAATTTAATTCTGCATCATCGGGATAAACGCTTAAAATAACAATATGCCAACCCTGGCAGTCAAAGGAATAACGCCTTTGACCAAAAACTTTAAGATAATTAGACCGGTTAAAATTAGAATGGGAATGGGCTTCCCCATCATTATCCCCCATCAGAGAATAGTGAGGGCAAATTAATTTTGCCAATAACTCCCGGGTAGTTTTTAGGTCACTTAATTTACCTTGCTCGGTAAGGTCACCGGTATGGATGAGAAAATTTGGTTTTATTTTTTGATTAACATAGGCAATTGTATTCTGCAGAATGGAAAAGGAATTAGCGCTATCCCTCCAGTGGAATGAAGATCTTCCGAAGCGGAAAAAAGTCCTGGCCAGTGAATACGGAA
>PFWI01000220.1 GCA_002791075.1 bacterium (Candidatus Ratteibacteria) CG_4_9_14_3_um_filter_41_21
GACAACCGGGTTTGATAAATCAAACCGCTACAGGTCTGCCTGATAAATCAGGCAACTACAATTTCGTGCGATGAATCGCACCGCTACGATTTTATACTCTTTCGGCCATTCGGGGCTCTACCAGATGGAAAATTCTCCAGCAAAGAAGGAAAAAGATAAGAGAAAATATTGCCATCGCAAAATATCTGACGGGCTGGGTAAGAGAACCGCTGATGACTAAATCCCGCGGACCATTGACCAAGGAAGCCAGGGGGTTATATTTAGTAAAGGCGGATAAAAGAGCATTTTTCTTCTCCGGATAGAGCACCGGGGTTAAAAAAAGGAGAAAACTGGTAATAATGGTTACCACATTACCCGTATCCCGGGCAATACAGTTAAGAAGAGAGAACATCAACCCCAGACCCAGGGTGAAAAGAATCAAAGGGACAAGGGAGAAGGGAAAGAGAACTATTGTCCAGGCCGGGACAATTCTATAGTAGAGGAAGACAAGAATTACTAAAAATAATCTGATCAGAAAATCAAAGAAGGACTGGGCTAATGAAGCAATGACCAAACTCTCCTTGGCAAAGTTGATTTTAACCACCATACTGCCTCCACTAACAATGCTAGCACTACAGCTGCTGAGACCGGAGGCAAAGAGCTGCCAGATGGTTAATCCAAGGATAGCATAAGCCGGGTAAGGAATACTGGTTTCTCCGATATTGAGAATTCCCGCCCGATTCATAAAGACGAAGACACCGACCACGACCACCGGCATAATAACCGCCCAGAGAATTCCTAAAACGGCTTGTTTATATTTGGCTAAGAAGTCGCGGACAAAAAGCCGCCAGATAAGTTCACGGCTTTCAATAATTTCTCTTAACATCTCTTTCCAGCAGGATAGCCAGCCCATTTTTACCTGAAGTTCGGGTTGGTAGATTTTTTCTTTATTATCCATAGTGTAAGTAAGGGAAAATGGGAAATAAGGAAAAAGGGGGAATTAACCTTTATTCTTAACTTTCTCTATTCTCCGAACATCTAATTTGAAATCAGTAAAATTAACTAATAAACCTATTTCTTTCTCTGTAGCTTTTAAGTAAGACCTAACTTGTGCATAGTATTTTTTGTGAATTTCTTCAACGGTTTTGAGCTCCAAAATAATTTCATTTTCTATCAGAAAATCTAAGTTATGTGTACCTACAAGTTTTTTGTGATAATATATTTGAATTTCCTTTTCTGACTCAAAAGGAATACTTTCTTTAATAAATTTAATCTCCAACGCCTTATGGTAAATGCTTTCCAGGAAACCCGGACCTAATTCTTTGTGAACCTCTATACAACATCCTATAATTTTATTAATTTCTCTCTTTCCATTTTTCCACTTTCCCCTTTTTCCTTGTTTACACCTGTTTTTTAACAATTTCTTTATTTTAGTTCGGGTGTTGTAATCACGATTGCGCTTAAAAACCAGAACGGTTCCATAATGCGAATAATGATAAAGGTGTTGGAGCCAATGGCATGCACTAAGAGCCCGACAAAACCAGCCAGAAGTCCCAGGGATAGACCTTTATAAAGGTTATCCTGAGATTCCCGGAATCTTTTTAAAACCTCCTTAAAGATAGCCGAAAGAAGGAAAAGAAATGCCGTTATACCGATAATTCCGGTTTCCACGAGGGTTCTGACATATTGGCCGTCAATAAAACCAAATCCGGTTACCCCATAGCCAAAGAGAGGTCTTTTTCTCCATTCTTTCATACAGATTTTCCAGGAGACTATTCGGGATGAAGTAGAGGGGTCAAAACTGAGCGGTCCTATTCTTTGCACCGGTTGACCTGCTTCTGGAACGAAGGTATATCCAATACGGTTCCGCACATTGGAAGGAAGGGCCAAAAGGGC
>PFWI01000091.1 GCA_002791075.1 bacterium (Candidatus Ratteibacteria) CG_4_9_14_3_um_filter_41_21
CTAACCACGAATTTATCGAATTTCACGAATTAAAAGAACAATATTTTAAAGTCCTTAATTAGAATAATTCGCGTAATTCGTGGTTTGCGTTTATTTATTTGCAATTTTAAAAAATATAGGATAAAATTATTTTATATATGGCAGAAGAGAAAAAGATTCAACGTCAAGTTGTTCTCTCGCATAAAGATGCTTTTAAAATCAGTTTGAGGAATATAAGAATCAGGTTTGGCCGTTCTATTATTGTTACGGCAAGCATCGGCCTGGGGATTGCTTTTTTGGCTTCGGTATTGACCGATAACATCATTTCCAATAATCTTTTGAAAAATGGACCCGAACAAATCAAATTAATTATGCAGACCGCGGAAGAAGGGTCCCACTCCCGGCAAATTTGGCTGGTAACCCTTTCTTTGATTGTTTGCGTGGTCGGCATTACTAATTCAATGCTGATGTCCGTTACCGAAAGATGCAAAGAAGTCGGAACGATGAAGTGCCTGGGAGCGCTTAACCGATTTATCATCGAACTTTTTATGCTGGAGTCTTTCCTTCAAGGTATTATTGGCTCTGTTGCCGGAGTATTGGTAGGGATGTTCGCAATTATTATCCTTTATCTCGTCAAGTACGGGGGAATAGTTTTTCATTTTTTTCCTATTCTTTCCTTGTTGAAATGTTCTTTTTTCGCCCTTGTTCTGGGGACACTTATTTCTGTGGTGGGAGCAGTTTATCCGGCCTATCTTTCATCAAAGATGGAACCAGCGGAAGCGATAAGGAAAGAGGTATAGAGATGACTAAATTGCTCGCTCGGGCTTTTTTATTCCTCGGCACTAACGTGCTCTGGGCAATAACCGCCCACTCGTTCACAAACCCAGTCATCTCTATGTGGGGAAGAGAGAAAAAATAAAAGATATAATAAGTACCAAAAAGTAATAGAGGAGAAACAAAATGCCAAGAGAGATGGTGGTAAGGGTGATGGATTTGCGGAAGAGGTATTTTCTGGGCAAGGTTCCCTTAGACGTTCTTAAAGGAATTGAATTGGAAATTCTCCGAGGGGAGTATATTTCCATTATGGGACCTTCGGGAAGCGGCAAAACAACCCTTTTTAATATGGTCGGAGGTTTGGATAAGCCTACCGACGGCAAGGTTTATATTGATGAAGTTGATGTTGCCCAATTGGATGCCTATGAACTTGCCTGGTTACGCTGCCGCAAGATTGGTTACATCTTTCAAACCTTCAATCTTATCCCGGTGATGACCGCTTTAGAAAATGTCACTCTACCGATGATTTTTGCCGGAATGAATCATGATGACTCGGTAGAAAAAGGAATTGAAATTTTGAAAACGGTTGGTCTAGGGGATAGAATTCAGCACAAACCTTTTGAACTCTCCGGAGGTCAGCAGCAGCGAGTGGCGGTAGCGCGCGCTTTTGCCAATGATCCGGCGATTATTCTTGCTGATGAACCCACCGGGAATCTTGACTTAAGAACCGGCAAGGAAATTATTAAACTTTTGAAAGAGATGAACCGAAAACAAGGGGTAAGTATTATTACCGCTACCCATGACTTAAAGATGCTTGATGTTTCTGACCGCGTAGTTTGGATTCGGGATGGAATGATTGAACGAATTGAAGAAAGAGCAGATCTCAGACTCAAAATTGGGGAAGTGGAAGGAGAGGAGGCTGGCTAAATTCACAAACTACCACGAAAGCACGAAATAAAGAAGACACGAAGAAAACAATAGCAACCACGAATTTATCGAATTTCACGAATTAAAAAACAGCATTCACCACAGAGGCACAGAGACACAAAGTTCACCAAGAATTATAAATAAATTTTTCTTGGTTATTCTTTGAGCCTTTGAGTCTTTGTGGTTAAAGTATTTTGTAGTTTTCGTGCTTTCAAGTTTTCGTGGTAAAGTAGTTTATGCGAATTTTGGGTTTGGATGTTGGGAGAAAACGGATTGGTCTTGCGGTCAGTGATCCTGGAGAAATTGTCAGTGAGCCCCTAGGTGCAATTGAATACAGAGGAGAAGAAGAGTTTTTTTCTAAATTGATTCCTTTGCTTAAAGAGAAGGAGATCGGGGGAATTATCGTCGGTTTTCCGCTTAATCTTGATGGTACGATTGGCCGGGAGTCCGGGAAGATTCTGGTCTTTATTGAGAAATTAAAAGATAAAATATCTCTTCCCGTTAAGAAGTGGGATGAGAGATTTACCACTAAAATAGCAACTGACCTTTTGATTAAAGCGGATATCTCCAGGAGAAAAAGGAAAAAGTTAGTGGATGAGATTTCTGCTGCGGTTATTCTCCAGAGTTATCTTGACTCCCGAAATGTAGAAAAGATTGCAACCACGAATGAACACGAATGAACACGAAAAAATAGTCATTGCGAACGATAGTGAAGCAATCCGACGAAGTCGTTGCGAGGAGCGTTAGCGACGTGGCAATCTCATCTTTTCATAGAAGTAAGGGATTGCCACGCAATGACAGCTGTGCTGTCAGTTTTTATTCGTGTGTTATTGGTGGCTGAATTAATAATTTCTTTTAGTCTTTCCAGAGAATCGTCTAAATCTTTATTAACAATTTTATAATCATACTTTTCCTTAAAGAATTTTATCTCCCGGGAACTAACGCTGGTTCTCTTTTTGATTTCCTTTTGAGTTTCCCCTCTTTTTTTCAGTCGCTTTCTTAAATCCTCTAAAGAAGGAGGAAGAATAGCGATTAAACTGGTGATTTTAGGATATTTTTTTTTGATCTGGAGAGCGCCCTGCTGGTCTAAAGATAGAACGATTTTTTTATTTTTTGAAACACTCTCTTTTAAAAATTTTGCCGAGGTTCCGTAACAGTTGTCATAAACTTCTGCCCACTCCGCAAATTCCTTTTTTTTAATCTTCTTTTCAAACTCTTTCTGAGAGATAAAATAATAGTCAATCCCTTCTTTTTCGC
>PFWI01000011.1 GCA_002791075.1 bacterium (Candidatus Ratteibacteria) CG_4_9_14_3_um_filter_41_21
TATTGTTTTTTGAATTCGATTAATTCGCGTAATTCGTGGTTGCTATTTTAGTTTTTCTTGGTGCTCTTTGAGTCTTGGTGGCTTTGTGGTTAAGTTCACATAAAAAAATAAAAGGGGGAGAAGAGATTATGGAATCAGAAAAGATTATTGGAATTGACTTAGGTACCAGCAATTCTGCGGCGGCAGTGATGGAGATGGGGAAACCAACCATTATCCCCAGCGCCGAAGGAACCAGTTTAGGGGGGAAGGCATTCCCTTCCTACGTCGCATTCACCGAGGACGGCCAAAGATTGGTGGGAGAGCCAGCCAGAAGACAGGCAGTGGTTAATCCCGAAGGCACTATTATGGCTGCCAAGCGCAAAATGGGCACCGAGCATAAGTATAAGATCTTCGGAAAGGAATATACTCCCCAGCAAATCTCATCTTACATTCTGCAAAAAATCAAAAGGGACAGCGAATCGTTTTTGGGTTTCCCGGTAAAAAAAGCAGTCGTTACCGTTCCGGCGTATTTTAATGATAATCAGCGCCAGGCCACGAAAGATGCGGGAACAATTGCCGGGTTGGAGGTTGTCCGGCTGATTAATGAACCAACCGCGGCTTCCTTTGCTTACGGCCTGGATAAATTAAACAAGGAATTAAAGATTTTAGTCTTTGACTTCGGGGGAGGAACCCTGGACGTTACAGTAATGGAAATGCTGGGGAAAGGTGTTTTTGAAGTAAAATCAACCTCGGGCGATACCCAGTTAGGAGGCACTGATATGGATAATATTCTTATTGACCATATCTGCGCTGAATTTGAAAAGGATACCGGCATCAAACTGAAGAATGACAAGATAGCGATGCAAAGAGTTAAGGAAGCGGCAGAGAAGGCCAAGATCGAACTCTCCTCTACTCTTACTACGGAGATTAATCTTCCCTTTATCACCGCGGACAAGACCGGGCCAAAACACCTCACTATGACTTTTAGAAGGGCAAAACTGGAGGAACTGGTTGAGCCGATTATAGAAAAGTGCAAGGTTCCGATTGACCAGGCAATCTCTGATGCCCAGTTGGAACCAAAGGATATTGATAAGATTATCCTTGTTGGTGGCCCCACCAGAATGCCCTCTGTGCAGAGTTTTATGGAAAATTATGTGGGTAAAAAGGCAGAGGGAGGAGTTGACCCCATGGAATGCGTGGCCATGGGAGCGGCTATCCAGGGTGCAATTCTATCCGGAGAGATGAAAGGAAAGGAAATTCTTCTCTTAGACGTTACGCCTTTAACCCTGGGCATTGAAACCTTAGGGGGCGTAAGAACCCCTTTGATTGACCGCAATACCACTATTCCCACTAAAAAAAGCCAAATCTTTACTACCGCCGCCGATAATCAGCCCGCGGTGGATATCCATGTCCTTCAGGGAGAACGCCCGATGGCCGCTGACAATACCACCTTGGGCAGATTTGAACTTACCGGAATTCCTCCCGCTCCCAGAGGCCTTCCCCAGATTGAGGTAAGTTTTGATATTGACGCCAACGGCATTCTCAATGTCTCGGCAAAGGATTTAGGCACCGGGAAGGAACAATCAATTAAGATTACCGCCTCTAAAAAACTTTCCCAGGAGGAAATTGATCAGATGGTCAAAGAGGCGGAAAAATTTAGCCAGGAAGATAAGAAAAGAAAGGAGGAAGTGGAACTGCGCAACCAGGCAGACACTTTAATTTATACTACCGAGAAAAGCCTGAAGGATTACGGAGATAAAATACCGGAGACCGATAAAAAAAATATTCAGGAAAAAATCTCCCAACTAAAGAAAGACTTAGAAACCAAAGACCAGGAGAAGATTAAAAAAAGTATGGAGGAACTTTCCACCGCTTCTCATAAATTGGCCGAAGTCCTTTATCAAGAGGCACAAAAGAAACAACAGGCGCAACCAGGAAAGAAACCAGAAAAAGAAAACCCGAAGGGAAACGGCAAAAAGGAAGATGTCGTTGACGCTGAATATAAAGAAGTAGATCCGGATAAGAAAGAAGAAAAATAATTGGGAGGGAAAATGAAGAGAAAGATTTTATTTTTGGGATTGGGGTTGCTGGCTTTAGCGCTTAGCGGATGTATGGATATAGAGACCCGCTCCTGCATCTATCCGGATGGTTCGGGAAAGAACACGGTTATTTTTAAGATGGACCCCGCTAAAATGGTAAGTATGGCCGGTTCTTTTATGGGAGGGATAATGCCCCAGGGAGAAAAAGGCGCTGCCGACCCCATCAAAGAATTAGAAAAAACGGGAATTGTTGGAATATCCGAATTAGCTACTACCATTACTCTCTATTATGCCGACATTCGCCAATTCAAAAACAAAGGAATCAAAGAACTCCTCTGGCAAAAAGAAAATAAAGGTTACCACTTAAAAATGGTTTATGATTTGAGCCAACTTCAGGAGAAGTTTGCTCCCGAGCTCTCTGAAGGGACATCCGAGGAGGAAAAGCAGGCTATGGACATCGGGAGAGCAATGCAAATGCAGATGCTCAAGGGAATGCAAATTTCCTTCGTGGTAATAATGCCGGGGAAAATAGTAAACAGCAATGGGGCAATTAAAGGGAGAGAGGCCAGATGGGAAATGACGATGGAAGAATTGCTGAAGAAAAAAGACCTCACCATAGAAGCGTTTTCTGAATCTTCTTCTCCTGAACTAAACGCTGAATTTAAAAATTTTAAGGATGAATTAGCCCAGGCTCAAAAGAAATTCAAAGAAATGGCAAGTTCCCTTCAGCACTGAGTGATGAGGAACGTTTGCTTAAGTATTTCTTATGATGGAACAGGATATTCGGGCTGGCAGAGACAAAGGAATAGTTCAAAGATTCGCCCCCACCTACCTCCTCCCCCCTTGAGGGGGAGGATAAAGGAGGGGGGGACAATCCAGGGGACGATAGAGGAAGCGCTGGAAAAACTACTTCAGGAAAAAATCAACTTAATCGGTTCAGGGAGAACCGATGCCGGGGTTCACGCGATTGCCCAAACAGCAAACTTCAAAACAAACACAATTCTCCCTCTTCAGGCCATCAAAAAAGGGCTAAATGCAATTTTACCCGGAGATATCAGGATTAACAGTATCCGTAAGGTTCCAGAAAATTTTAACAGCCGCTATAGCGCTTGCGGCAAGACTTATCAATACTTAATTTCTTTTTATTTTTATCCTTTTCTCCGAAACTATACCTGCTATTCTCCTTGTCAACTGAACCTTTCGGCGATGAAAAAGGCATCCGAATTCTTAGTCGGCAGACACAACTTTTCCTCCTTCCAGGCCGCCGGAAGCAGAATCAGAAACCCAATCCGCTCTATTAAAAGATTATCCATCAAGAAAACAAAAACTCTTTTCGGCAATTTAGCGCTGATTGAAATAGAAGCCGATGGCTTTCTTTATAAAATGGTGCGTAATATCGTCGGAACACTGCTTGAGGTTGGGAAAAGTAAAATGGCTCCTGATGAAATCGAGAAAATTCTTGATAAAAAAAACCGGAAATTTGCCGGTCCAACCGCTCCCGCAAAAGGATTATATTTGAAAAGAGTAAAGTATTAAATAGATTGCCACGTCGTCCGCCACTGAATCTTTGGCGGACTCCTCGCAATGACTCCTGCCTTTTGTCATTGCGATTCTGAGTGAAACGAAGGAGAAGCAATCTCATAAAATGGATTTGCTGTAAGTGATTTCTGAGAAGCTAATCTATTCGCATATTGCTCACTGAAGAAGTATAAAAAGTATGTATCGCAATTTAGAGGAATTAAGGGGAGTTATCAAGGGGAGAATCAAACTTAACGAACCATTAAAAAATCATACTTCCTTCCACATTGGCGGAGCCGCAAGCATCTATGTAGAACCAAAAGACACCGAGGATTTAAAGAAATTACTCCTTTTTATCCGGAAAAAATCCCTTCCTTTTTTTATTTTAGGAGGAGGCAGTAATGTTCTGGTAAAGGATCAAGGTTTTGATGGTATCGTTATCGGTTCCAAAAATTTTAATTTTTTCCAAGTCAAGGGAAATAAAGCAACCGCGGGCTCCGGATTAAAACTCCCTTTTTTCCTGGGTCTTTTAGCCAAAGAAGGGCTCGCCGGTATGGAATTCTTCGCCGGTATTCCGGGGACAGTTGGAGGAGCCGTTTTGATGAATGCAGGTTCCCAGAAAGAAGGGATTGGAAATTTCATCGAGAAGGTAGAAGCAATGGATTTCTCGGGAAGAGTTAAGAATATTTATAAGACGCTCTTAAATTTTTCCTATCGGAATTCCAACCTTACCCCATATTTTTTTCTCTTGAGCGTGGAGTTCCGACTAAAGAATGATCAGCCCAAGATTATTAAAGAAAGGACGGAAAAAGCCTTAAGAAAAAAGAGAGAATCCCAGCCGATAAAAGCATACTCTGCCGGCTGTATCTTTAAAAATCCGGACGGAGCATCAGCCGGAAAACTCATTGAAGAAGCAGGATTAAAGGGGAAAAGAAAGGGGGACGCTTTCATTTCCGAGAAACATAGCAATTTTATTATTAATTCGGGAAAGGCAAGCGCATCAGATGTTCTTTTTTTAATGAAAAAAATTCAGGGGAAAGTTTACCAGAAATTTAAAATCAGACTGGAACCAGAAATCAAAATTATTTAGCCGTAAAAGTAATCTACCACAAAGACACGAAGTCTCAAAGGACACAGAGAAAAGATTTATTTATAATTCTTGGTGAACTTTGTGTTCTCGGTGACTCTGTGGTGAATATTTGTTTTTATTCGTGTTAATTCGTGGATATTATCATGGCTTATCAAAGAGCGGAAAGGGTAGGTAAAGTTATCCAGCATAATTTAAGCGAAATTCTCCAATCCGAATTGGATGATCCCAGAATCAGTCTGGTTAGTATTACCAGAGTGGAGGTAAGCAAAGATTTAAGTTATGCCAGGATTTTTATTACCGGCCGGAGTAAAGATTCATCCGAAAAAGGATTGCAATCTCTTATTAACGCTAAAAGGATTATTCGCAAAAGATTAGCCGGGGTCCTTCGCTTAAGGAAAGTTCCCGAAATTATCTTTAAATTGGACAAGGAATTGGAAGAAGCTCAGCGAATCGACGAATTGTTTGAAAAGATAAAAACCAGTAAATAAAATAATGTAACCACGAATTTATCAAATTTTACGAATTATTAGAGGATAATATAAATTCGATTAATTCGCGTAATTCGTGGTTAGTGATTTGATGGAAAATTTAAAAAAGCAGATATCCCTTTCCTTGAAGGAAGGAATGGAAAAATTGGAGAAAGAAGGATTCTTGAAGGCGCCTTTTCCTGAAAAGATTCCCCTTTCTCTTTCGGTAAATTCCCAATTCGGAGACCTTTCCACCAATGTTGCTTTACAAGTAAAAAGCGGGAAAAGTCCTATCGCCCTGGCGAATATTTTAGCGGAAGGTTTAAGGAAAATAACCTCGGTGGAAAATGTGGAGGTAAAAGAGCCGGGCTTTATCAATATTTTTCTAAAAAGGCAATTTTTTTATCGCCTTCTTTTCTCGGTTTTAAAACAAGGGGATAAATTCGGTTTATCCCGAAGACGAAAAAGAGAGAAGGTTTTACTTGAATTCGTCAGCGCTAATCCCACCGGACCTCTTACCATCGCTCACGGCCGACAAGCGGCTTTAGGAGAAGCAATAGCTAACGTTCTTTCCGCCAACGGATATCAAGTTGCTAAAGAGTACTATCTTAATGATACCGGAGTTCAGATTGACCTTTTGGGCGAATCTCTTTTGGCCCGCTATCGAGAAGTTTTAACCCTTCCTTTCTCTATTCCGGAGGATGGTTATTCCGGTGAATATCTTAAAGAAATGGCGAAGGATTTGAAGGAGAAATATCAGGATAAATTATTGGCTAAAGGGAAGGATTTTTTCTCAAACCTTGCCACGGTGAGAATTATTTCTCAAATCCGGAAAGATCTCTCTGATTTTAGAGTGAATTTTGATTCCTGGTTTAGCGAGACAAAACTTCGTCAAAGTTCTTCAATTAAAAATGTTCTCGCTAAACTTAAAGAAAAAGGATACCTTTATCAAAAAGGGGGAGCATTCTGGTTCAAATCTTCCCTTTTTGGCGACGAAAAGGACCGGGTTCTCAAAAAGAGTGACGATACTTACACCTACTTTGCTCCGGATATTGGCTATCATCAAAATAAATATGAGCGCGGTTACCAAAGGCTTATTGACCTTTTCGGACCAGACCATGACGGTTACGTTCCCAGATTAAAAGCCGCGCTGGTCGCTTTAGGCTACCCGGTTAATTCTCTTTCCGTTCTTATTGTCCAATTAACCACTCTTTATCAGGGAAAAAAGAAATTACAGATGTCTACGCGGAAAGGAAAATTTATTACTTTACGAGAATTGATTCAAGAGGTTGGGGCCGACGTCGCCAAATATTTTTTTCTTTCGCGAAAGCCGCAGAGCCACCTTGATTTTGACTTAGAACTGGCTAAGAAAAATTCCTTAGAGAACCCCGCTTATTATATCCAATATGCCTATGCCCGGGCTGAAAGCATTATGAAATTTGCCAGGGAAAAAGGGATTTCGGTCAAAAGAAGAATAAAACTTCCCTGGTTTTTCCTGCTTTCAGAAAAGGAAGAGATTGCTATTCTTCATCTTCTCTTTCGGTTCCCATATCTAATAGAGGCGGAGGGGAAAACCCTCGAAGTTCATCCAATTCTTAAATTTCTTCAGGAATTAGCCGGGAATTTTCATAGTTATTATGCTAAATTCAGAATTATTAGCGAAGATAAAGATTTGACCAGGGCAAGATTACTTTTGGTAAAAGGAGTTAGAATAGTCTTGAAAAATGGCCTAAAATTATTGGGGATTTCCGCTCCCGAAAAAATGTAACTGAGACTTAAGTTATAAAACCACGAATTTATCGAATTTTACGAATTAGAGTAATTCGCGTTAATTCGTGGTTAGAAAAAGGAAATTCCTATGCAATCAAGTTTATGGGATGTAGTAAACATAAATTTGTTAGCTGAACTTATCCCCCCTGCATTCTTGCAGAATGCAAGAAAAGTGACAAGAAGTCTATTATAAGGTATAATTAATAAAATGCCAACCAAGAAAGAAGCGGCAACACTTTTGCAAAATATCGGGCTTTTAACCGGCAGCCAAGTTGAAGAGGCGTTGGAAAAACAACGGCAAACCAAGCATTCAATCAAGAATATTTTAAAAGAGCTTGGCTATCTCCATCAGGGAAATATTGGATCATCCCTGCTCTCACAATTTGGAATTTTACCCAGAGAAACCAGCGAAGAAAACGTTGCTCCGGAAGTTATCAAGAGTATTCCTTCCTCTTTTGCCAAAGAACATCAGGTAATTCCTCTTGAAAAAAAGGACGATACGCTTGTTTTAGGGACTGACGAACCTTTAAATTTTCTTGCTCTTGATTACTTTAAGGAGGAACTCAAAAAAAAGGTGCAATTGGTTATGGTCAATCAGAATGCTATCGCTTCTTCTTTGAAAAAGTATTATGGAATTGAAACTGAGGACCTCTCTCCTCTTTTTGAAAAGATTGATCAAGGTTATACCCCCATCCTAAAAGAAACTGAAAAGGCTGTTGAAGGAGAGGAAGAAGAGGCGAAAAGAGCTCCCATTATCAAGTTGGCAAATATGCTTATTGCTGATGGCATCAAAAAGAGAGCCAGTGACATCCACGTGGAACCTCTGGAGAATACGTTTAGAATTAGATATCGGATTGATGGAGTGCTGCATGAGACCTTGTCTCCTCCCAAGAATATTCAGCGCGCCGTCATCGCCAGATTTAAATTAATGGCGCAAATGAACCTTGCCGAAAAACGATTGCCCCAGGATGGCAGAATTATGCTCAATGTGCAAGGCCGGCCTATTGATCTTCGTGTCTCTACTCTTCCCGGGCTATACGGAGAAAGTCTGGTAATGAGAATATTGGATAAAACAACAATGTTAGTCGGGATGGACCAATTAGGATTCCTTCCCGAAAATAGAAAGAGATGGGATACCCTTTTAAAATTCTCCGGGGGTATTGTTCTGGTTACCGGGCCAACCGGTTCAGGAAAGACAACCACTCTCTATACTTCCCTTAATACTTTAAATACTACCGACAAGAAACTGATGACGGTGGAAGAGCCGGTGGAATATCAAATTTCCGGCATCAATCAGACTCAGGTGAGACCTGACATTGGTCTTACTTTTGCCTCGGTATTGAGGTCATTTTTAAGACAGTCGCCGGACGTTCTCCTGGTGGGAGAGATTAGAGATTTGGAGACCGCAGATATTGGTCTGCGTGCCGCTCTCACCGGACACTTAGTCTTCTCTACCCTGCATACTAATGATGCGCCTTCGGCTATAACCCGGCTTATTGATTTGGGCGTTCCATCATTTTTGGTGGCCTCTTCTCTTCAGGGAGTAATGGCTCAAAGACTGGTGCGTCTTCTTTGCCCATATTGTAAGGAGGAATATCCGCCCGATGAGGAGACCAAAAACTTTCTGGACATCAAAGCCGGCGAAGATGTCCATATTTACCGGACCAACGGTTGTGAAGCCTGTGATTACACCGGCTATCATGGTCGAATAGGCATCTTTGAAATTTTCATTATGAATAATGAATTAAGAGAGCTTGCGCTGAAAAAAGCGGCAACTTCTGAGATAAGAAAAGCGGCCATTAAAACCGGAATGCGTACTCTCCAGGAGGATGGGATAATAAAAATCAGGAAGGGCTTAACCACAGTAGATGAGGTAGTTTCAGTGACCGGGAGGAAGGAAAATGTTACAAGAAATTAATTCTCTTCTGGATATAATCGTAGAGAAGAATGCTTCGGATCTTCATCTCCATGTTGATAAACCGCCGACAATGAGAGTCAACAATCAATTGGTTGAGATGGGTAAAAAACCTTTAACGCCGGAGGATACCGTCTCTTATATGAAAGCGATTGCTTCTGCCGAACAGCAGGCCGAGGTGGAGAAGGTAGGAGGAACAGACTTCGGTTATGCTTTTGGAGACAAAGCAAGATTCCGGGTCAGTATCTACCGGCAAAAGGGCAATATTAACCTTGCGATGCGGCTCATTCCTTACCAGTTCTTAACTTTTGAAGAATTAGGATTGGACAAACAAATCAAGGAACTTTGCCGCAGGCCCAGAGGATTAATTCTGGTAACCGGTCCCACTGGCTCAGGTAAGACTACAACGCTTGCCACGATGATTGATTATATAAATTGTGAGCGCGATTCTCATATTATTACGGTTGAGGACCCGATTGAATATTACCATACCCATAAGAAATCAATTGTGAGTCAGAGAGAATTGGGCTCTGACGTTCCTTCTTTCCCCGAAGCATTAAGGAGGGGATTGCGTCAGGACCCGGACGTTTTTTTAGTAGGGGAATTAAGGGATTTAGACACTATCTCCGCAGCCATTACCGCGGCTGAAACCGGACATCTTGTCTTGGGCACTTTACATACCACCGGAGCCGTCAGAACGGTTGATAGAATTATTGACGTTTTTCCGGTCGACCAGCAGGAACAGATTAGAATTATGCTTTCGGTCTCCATTATTGCGGTTATTTCGCAACAACTATTGGCCAGGGCGGATGGAAAAGGCAGGGTTGCGGCCTTTGAGATTATGGTGGCTACTCCTGCCATTGCCAATCTCATCCGTGAAAAAAAGACCTACCGAATTCTTTCGGAACTTCAGACCGGAACAAAATATGGGATGATCACCATGGATGAATCCTTAATGAGACTCTATTCATCAGGCATCATTAGTTACGACATTCTTCTGGAATCTGCTTATGACCCTGAACAGATTCACTTGCAGTTAGGGGAAAAGAGAAAATGAGCCCATTACCGATCAAGAAAAAAACAGAGAAAAAATTACTCGGTCAGATTCTTATTGACCATAATCTCATCACCGAAAACCAACTGCGGATCGCTCTTGAGGAACAAAAGAGAACCAGAAAATTTTTAGGGAGAACTCTGGTTGACCTCCATTTCATTGACGAAAAGATTCTGCGTAAAGTCCTTTCCATCCAGTCAGGAATAGAAATAATTAAATTAGAGGATTATAAGATTAGTCCGGAGATAATTAAAAAATTTCCTGCCGCTTTAGCTAAAACCTACCAGACTATTCCTCTTAAATTAGAAGATAAAACCCTCACCATCGCAATAAGCGATGCTTTAAATATCAGCGCTCAGGATGACCTCTCCTTTATTTTAGGTTATAAAATTAAAATTGCTCTCGCCGAGAGTACTGAAATTACCGGAATGATTGAAAAATATTATGGTGCTGACACCACCAACATTGAAGATATGATGAAATGGTTTGGGAAGGGGACGCCGGAAATTTCTGAAATTGCTATGGCTGTAACCAGCGCCGGAGAATCAGCCAATGTTACCACTTTAGAGGAGATTGCCAACCAGGCTCCGGTAGTAGGCCTTTTCAGTCTGGTCCTTGTTCAAACGGTAAAAGAGAATGCCACTGATTTACATTTAGAGCCTTTTGAGACTGATTTTCGCGTCCGCTATCGGGTGGATGGCGTACTTTATGACCTGCTTCACCCTTCTCCTGATTTGGCTTTTGCTCTTTTCTGCAGATTTAAAATTATGGCAGGAATGGATATTGCCGAAAGAAGGCTGCCTCAGGACGGAAGGATTGAATTAACGATCGGGGGAAGAGAAGTAGATTTAAGGGTCAACACTGTTCCTACGGTCTTTGGAGAGTGTCTTTCCGTCAGGGTTCTGGATCGGGGAAGAGCGGTTTTGGAACTGGAGAATGTCGGACTTTCGGAGAGCAATCTCTCAAAAGTAGAGGAAATTATAAAAACCCCCCAGGGAATTATTTTAGATACCGGTCCAACCGGTTCTGGAAAAACAACCTCTCTTTATGGTATTTTGAGAAAATTAAATAATCCTGGCGTAAAGATTATTACCACCGAGGACCCGGTGGAATACCTCCTTGATGGAGTAATTCAGGTCCCCATTAGAGAGAAAATCGGCCTTACCTTTAGCAGTACTTTGCGTCATATTCTGCGTCAGGACCCCGATATTGTCCTGGTAGGGGAAATCAGAGATTTAGAAACCGCAGAAATAGCTATTCAGGCTTCTCTTACCGGGCATCTTGTTTTTTCTACGTTGCACACCAATGATGCGTCTTCCACAATTACCCGGTTGATTGATATGAAGGTGGAGCCTTTTCTTCTGGCTTCTTCGATTATCGGTATAATTGCCCAGAGATTAATCAGAAAACTCTGCCTGAAATGCCGGGAAAAATATCAGCCTACTAAAGAGCAACTGCTGGAATTAGGATTAAACTTAGAGCAAATAAAAGAAGAACTGGAGAAAGCATTCTATCGGCCTGGCGGATGCCCCGCCTGTAAAGGCGGCTATAAGGGACAAACCGCTATTTTTGAAATTCTTTTTCCCCAGGAGGGATTATGGGAACTTGTCTTTAAAAAACGACCTACCGGCGAAATTAGAGAAAAAGCGATTGAGGAAGGAATGAAAACCCTTCTTGATGATGGCTTGGAAAAGATTCATCAGGGAGTAACTTCAATTGAAGAAGTCACCAAAGAGGTTCACGGTTACGCCTAAACAAAAAATAAATATTCACCACAGAGGCACAAAGACACAAAGAAAAGACTAAAATAGCAACCACGAATTGCTCTAATTACGCGAATTAAAAAACAATATTCTAAAGTTCTTAATTAGAGAAATTCGTATAATTCGTGGTTAAAGTATTTTGTTTCTTTGAGACTTTGAGTCTTGGTGGTGAAGTTCTTATTCGTGTGCATTCGTGGATAAAAAAAGAGAGAAAGAAAATGCCAGGATTTCATTATACCGGTATTGCTGCTGATGGTAAAAGCATTGATGGCACCATCAATGCTGAAGGGCTTCAGGCCGCCATCGGTATGCTTAAAGGAAGAGGCTATTTCCTCAGCGAAATTACCGAGCTGAGAGGAGGGTCATCGAAACCAAAAATCTCAGAAACAAAAGCGGCAAAACCCGCGGGTTTCTCCTTGAATCTCAGTTTTGGCGGTCTGAAACTGAAACCAAAACAGCGCACCACTTTTACCCGGCAATTAGCAGTCCTTATTGTTTCCGGTCTTCCTCTGCTTCGGGCGTTACGCGTTCTTCGGGACCAGGAGAAGGGTTCGGCGGCACAACTTTTTAATAACCTGGCGGAAGACGTTGAATCAGGTTCTCTTTTTTCCCAGGCTCTGGCTAAATATCCCAAAACCTTTCCCACGGTTTATATCGCGATGGTTAGGGCCGGAGAGGCCGGGGGCGCTCTTGATGCCTGTTTGAGGCGACTGGCCGAATTCGGAGAAAGCGAGGCAAAGTTAAAGGGCAAAATAAAATCCGCGATGATGTATCCTATTATCGTTGTCTTTGTTGCCTCTGCTATGATCACCTTTATTATGTTAAAAATTATTCCTATCTTTGTTAAAATTTTTGAAGATATGGAGGCCGGAGCTTTACCCCCTCCTACCCGAATGCTTATTTTTCTCAGTAAAATCATTACCCAAAAAATATATCTGGTGGTCATTGCAATTGTTATTTTAGCAATTCTCTATAAACTTCTTAGCAAATGGAAAAAATCTAAATATCTTATTGACCAGGCTAAATTAAAAATTATTATTTTTGGTCCGGTAATTTTAAAGACAATTATGGCCAGATTTTCCCGGACCCTGGCTACGCTGATTAGCAGCGGTGTTCCAATTTTGCAGTCCTTATTGATTGTCCGGGATACCATTGGCAATGAGGTAATCTCCAGGGGTATTACGATGGTCCATAACCAGGTAAGAGAGGGGGAAGGAATTAGCGCACCGATGAATAGGGCTAAGGTTTTTCCGCCCATTGTCACCAATATGGTTGCAGTCGGAGAAGAAACCGGCTCGGTTGACCAGATGCTGGATAAAGTGGCTGACGCCTATGAGGACGAAGTAGATAACGCTATCGCCGGACTTTCTTCGATGCTTGAACCAATCCTTATTGTCTTTATGGGAGTAATTGTCGGCTTTATTGTTGTTTCTCTTTTTATGCCTTTAATTTCTTTGGCAATGGGAATTTCCGGAGCAGGAGGATAAAAAATAATTAGACACTGATTTCCACTGATACACAAATTAAAAGACAATATTCACCACAGAGGCACGAAGACACAAAGAAAAGACTAAAATAGCAACCACGAATTGCTCTAAT
>PFWI01000216.1 GCA_002791075.1 bacterium (Candidatus Ratteibacteria) CG_4_9_14_3_um_filter_41_21
AGAGTCCACTGCCTTAGTTGCTTGCGCTTTTGAAATATCTGTCTCTGATAATATTTTTTCAATCAACTCTTTCTTATTCATCCCTTCTCACCTCCTTTTATTTTTCCTTTTAGCCTTTCAGAAAACTCTGAAACCCTTGTCCTGTAAGACTTTCCTAATACCTCTATTTTACTTTTCACCTCCATCCTGAAACCCTTATCTGACGCAGGTTTCAGAAGGTTGTTCCTTAATTTCTACTAATTTTTATCAATTTTTCAGGGGTTGGAGGTGAACTTTTTATAACCGTACCTAACCTCTAAAGTTTTCTGAAACTCTCCTTTCTATCTTAAGTAGATTTCCTTGCAGTCTGAATTTGATTTCACCTCCACCTACTTTTGTTATACAATCTTTCAATGCTTTCCCTTTCTTCAAAACCTAAACCTTTCAGAAAACAAGGAGGTAATTCCATGACTAAATTTAATGCAAAACAGAAATTTCTTTTCTCACCTGAAACTATCTTTAACTTAAGACCTTTGGAGAAATACGAGATTCTTTTCTCCTTTCTTGATACTTCTCCTCTCCAGCAACTGTATCCTTCTACTGGTAGAGCCCCTATTCCTTATGAGGCTTTACTCAGGGCTCTTGTTTATAAGAACATCAAAACTTTATCTTGCCTTTCTGACCTGGTCGGGGAGCTTAAGGACAACCCTAATTTAGCTTTAATGCTTGGTTTCCATCCGCTCCATCTACCCTGTGTTGAGAACTTTTCCGCCTTCTTGCAAGATACCGAAAATAGCATCTTTCAGAGAGTAAAAGATTCTCTGGTAACCAACTTAATTAGTCTCAAAGAGGTCAAAGGAACTTATCTTTCTTTTGACTCCTGTAATATCCCAGTTAAAGTTAGAGAGAACAATCTTAAAACCTCGGTCAAGGCCAGATTTGATAAGACCAGGATACCCAAAGGCGACCCTGAATGTCGTCTTGGTATTATGATCCATTTTCCTAAACCCTTCCAGAAAGAGATTAAATACTTCTGGGGCTACCGGAACTTTGTTCTCTCTGATGCCTTATCTGAGTTACCCATCTCAGAAGAAACAAAACCAGCCAATGTAGTTGACGGTATGGTAGTTATTCCCCGGCTTAAATCAGCTAAATCTAAATTCAATCTTGATATCCGTGGGGTAATCGGTGATGCAGGACTTGATTCGGCAAAGGTCCTTCTCTTTATTATCAATGATCTCAAAGCTAAACCATATATCGCCCGAAATCCAAGAAGAGGGAAAGACCCCAATCTCAAAGTTTCTCCAACCGGTAATCGGCTCTGCATTGCCGGTTTTGAGATGTTATATTGGGGCAAATTCAAAGAGGGAAATAGAACCAGACTTAAGTTTGTCTGCCCGATTACCCATTCTAAGAAGTTTAGGAAAGAACATCCTTATTGTCCCTGGTTTCATCCTCAATTTATCAAAGGTAAAGGCTGTTTTGCTTATACCCAAGTCTTGGATGAAGATATCCGAAAGAAGATTGATTACGGCTCTCCTCCAGTTTAAGAAAATCTACAATCTTCGTAGTGGCAGCGAAAGGATATTTTCCAGACTACTTAATCTCTGCATGCAAAACCCAAGTGTTAGAGGACTTCAAGCTATCTCCAACCACTGCACCATTGCTCACATTACTGTTCTTCTGATAGCCTTGGCCGCTGCCAAAACAGGCAACAAAGACAAGATTCGCTTTGTTAAATCTTTCCTCCCTAATATTTAGTTTTCAAAGAGCGAGTTTTCTGAAAC
>PFWI01000169.1 GCA_002791075.1 bacterium (Candidatus Ratteibacteria) CG_4_9_14_3_um_filter_41_21
GATTAAAGATAAAAATCACTGTAATCTCCTTTATAATCACTGTAATCATATGGTATTTCAGGATAACTTAACTCTTACTATCTATGATTCAGATAAGGAATCTGGTGGTTTCTTTTGAGAAAAAAAAAGTTTTAGACCATTTAAATCTGGAGGTAAAGAAGGGAGAAAGTTTGGTGGTTATTGGCTCTACCGGATGCGGCAAAACTGTTCTCTTAAAATCTATTTTGGGGTTTATAAAACCTGATGAGGGTGAGATTTTGATTGACGAGAGCAAAATTACTGAACTGACCGAAGAAAGATTGACTGAATTTCGTAAGAGATTTGGCGTTGTTTTCCAGAGTAATGCGCTTTTTGACTCGCTTTCAGTTGGCGAAAATATTGCCTTCTATCTTAGAGAACATACCAGACTAAAGGAGAAGGATATTAGGAGAAAGGTCGCGGAAATTTTAAAAATGGTAGGCTTGGAGGGAATTGAAGAATTAAGACCCAGCCAGCTTTCAGGAGGAATGCAAAAAAGAGTTGCTTTTGCCCGAGCATTAATCAGCAATCCCGAAATTGTTCTTTATGACGAACCAACAACCGGTTTAGACCCTATTATGGCAAATACAGTAAATGAACTCATTCTTTCTCTTCATCACAGATTTTCCATAACTTCAATTACTGCCACCCATGACCGAAAATTAGCTTACAGAATTGCTGATCGCATTGCTATGTTACATCAGGCTCAAATTATTGGCCCTTTCTCTCTTTTAGAGATTCAAAAAACAGATAACCCAATTATTAAGGAATTTCTTAAATTATGAAAAATAAAGGATTAGAATTAAAAGTGGGGATATTTCTTCTCTTAGGATTTGTTGCTCTGGGAGCATTTATTTTTTCCAAAGGTCTTCTTGTTTTGAGAAAAGAAGGCTATGAAATTAAGGTTGCTTTCAGCTTTGTTTCCGGACTTGAGCCGGGAGCCCCGGTGAGAGTGAGCGGAGTGCGAGTGGGTGAGGTGAAAGGGATGGAGATAATATATCAAGAAAAGCCAAAGGTAATCGTAACCCTTTGGTTAAATGAGAAGGTCAAACTTAGAAGAGGTTCTCAGATTCTGATTAGAAGTATTGGCCTTATTGGAGATAGATATGTGGAAATTATGCCTACTTCTTTTACGGATACCCCGTTAATTGGAGATAAAGATTTTATTCAGGGAATTGATCCCATTCCTATGGAGAGATTGGTTAATTTAGGAGAGGATATGATTAGGGATGTTACCCAGGTTCTCTCCGCAGCCAATGAGATTTTATCTGATAAGGAAATGAAGATATCCTTAAATAAAATCTTTAAGGACTTTTTGGCTCTTACCAAAGGAGGAAACGAATTAATTTCTAAGATAGATAGTTTAGTGGGAAAGACAGAGGGTTCGGTTACTGCTTTTAAAAACCTTTTAGAAACCAATAAGGAAAATTTACAAGCGACCGTTGCTAATAGTAAACAAGTCACAGTTAATTTAAAAGAGAGTACGGAAAAAATCAACAAATTTTTAAAAATAGCAGAGGAGGGAAAATCAACTTTCGGCAAGTTAGTCAAAGACGAAAAGCTTTATTCGGATTTGAGGTCGGTATTAGCAGAAATAGAAACTTCTGCTCTAAGTTTTCGCCAGTCTGCTAAAGAGTTTAATGTTACTCTTTCCAAGATAGCCAGCGAGAAGGGCACCATCGGCAAACTTATCTCTTCTGACGAG
>PFWI01000256.1 GCA_002791075.1 bacterium (Candidatus Ratteibacteria) CG_4_9_14_3_um_filter_41_21
AAATTTATTTATAATTCTTGGTGAACTTTGTGTTCTCTGTGTCTTTGTGCCTCTGTGGTGAATATTGTTTTTTTATTCGTGTGTATTCGTGGCTAATAATAAAAAGAATGAGAGTTTACGAATTAGCAAAAAAGGAAAAAATTGCCAGCAAAGACCTCTTGAAAATCATCAAAGATTTAGGAATCAAGGGGAAAGTTTCCGCCAGTTCTCTGTCCGAGGAAGAAATTAAGAAAATTTCCTCCCGTACCAAAGAAAAGAAACCCCAGAAAAAAGAGGAAAGGGTAAAAAAATCGGCAGAGAAAACAAACCTCATTCCCCGGGCCCCCATCATTACCCTGATGGGGCATGTGGACCATGGCAAGACTTCCCTTCTGGATGTCATCAGGGAAAGCAGAGTAGTAGATACCGAGTACGGCGAAATAACCCAGCATATCGGGGCTTACCGGGTGAAAATCAAGGGAAAAGAAATGGTCTTCCTGGATACACCGGGGCACGAGGCTTTCACGGCAATGCGCGCCCGGGGAGCTAAAGTTACCGATATAGTTATCCTGGTGGTTGCTGTCGATGATGGAGTAATGCCCCAAACCGTGGAAGCAATCAATCACTGTAAAGAGGCAAAAGTTCCGATTATCGTCGCCCTTAATAAAATGGATAAACCCGGTATTAATCTGGAGAAGGTAAAGCAGGAATTGGCAAAATTGGATTTGGCTCCCGAGGAATGGGGCGGCAAAACAGTCTATGTAGAAACTTCAGCCAGGACCAAGACCGGAATCCCCAACCTATTGGATATGCTTGGATTAGAGGCAGAAATGCTGGAATTAAAAGCCGACCCCGGGAAACCGGGAAAAGGAACAGTCATTGAGGCAAAAGTAGACAAACGGGAGGGAAGAGTAATCAACGTTATAGTGCGAGACGGAACGATTAGAGTCGGAGATAATTTTGTGGTGGGAGACACTTTTGGACGGGTAAAAGCATTAATCAATGAAGCAGGAAAGCATCTCAAAGAAGCAGGTCCGTCCACGCCGATTAAAATTCCCGGATGTGCCAATAAACTTCCTTCCCCAGGAGATCTTCTCCAGGTAGTGGCTTCAGAAAAAGAAGCCAAGGAAATCGTTGGGAAAAAGGAAATTTCCGCGTCTCCCGGGGAATTGGCGGAGAAATCTTCGCAAACTACTCTTGAAGATCTTTACCGGGAAATTAAGGAAGGAAAAAAGAATGAATTAAAACTGATTATAAAAGGCGACGTGGTTGGTTCAATAGAGGCGCTGGGTAAATCTCTTAAAGAACTTACCAACCCCGAGATAAAAATAGATATTATCCATCAATCTGCAGGTGGAATTAACGAATCAGACATTATGCTTGCTTCCGTGAGCAACGCTGTCATTGTCGGATTTAACGTTCCGGTTGAAACTAAAATAAAGGAATTAGCCAAAAAGGAAAAAATAGACTTAAGAACATATCAGATTATTTACGAAGTAATTGAGGATATTAAAAAAGCAATTAGCGGACTCCTTAAGCCAAAAGAAGTGGAAGAACCGGTCGGAGAAGCAGAAATCAGGAGGGTTTTTACGCTTTCCAATGGCCAGGCCATTGCCGGATGCTTGGTTGCTAAAGGGAAAGTCATCCGCGGGGCCAGAGCTCGACTCGTCAGAGGAGAAAAAGTCCTCGCTGATGACAAAATTGCCTCTCTGCGGCGTTTTAAAGATAACGCCAGGGAGGTAGGAGTAAATTTTGAATGCGGAATCCAACTGGAGAACTTTAATGATTTTAAAGCCGG
>PFWI01000046.1 GCA_002791075.1 bacterium (Candidatus Ratteibacteria) CG_4_9_14_3_um_filter_41_21
GATTACGGTGATTAAAGATAAAAATCACTGTAATCTCCTTTATAATCACTGTAATCATATGGTATTTCAGGATAACTTAACTCTTACAAAAATACTTATGCCTAAATATGAATTGAATTTAAGAGATTACTATCGGGTAATCCGAAGGCGAAAATTCCTTATTTCTTTTTTCATCCTTTTTACCGCGCTGATTACCTACCTCTATAGCAGTCGCCAGACTCCCATCTATGAAACCTCCTCAGTCGTCAAATACCAGCAATTCAAGAGCATCAGCGGCGTTCTTACCGAGTGGATTAGCTGGACCCCGGGGAATCCTCTGGAGACCGCTACCAATACCATTACCAGTTTCAATGTAGTAAAAGGTGCAGCTCTCAAGATGAACATCATTGATGGAAAGAGTGATTCAGAGGAAATCGACAAAAAGATAACCAAACTTCAGAACCAGATTAAAACTGAGATTATCAAGGGCACTGACTTAATTAAAATCATTGCTACTTCCTCTTCTCCGAGAACAGCAAAAGAGATTGCCAACAGTGTTGCTGAATCCTTTATTGCGGTAAGTTTTTCCGAGCGGGTAGAAGAGATTAAAAAGGTTCATAGTTATATTGAAGAACAATTAACCAGGTATGAGACCAGTTTGCAGCAAAGCCGGGAGGAATTAAGGAAATTTCAGGAAAAACAGGGAATGCCATCGCTGGTTATGAGCAAAGGAACTACTGGTTTTATTGAAGCAAATCCGGCTATTCTTGGTCTTTCGGACAAATTAACCGAAGCCGAACTTGAACTTCCCCGTCTTCTTCTAAAATATACCGAAGAACATCCCCAAGTCGTTAACCTGCGAATGAAGATAAAGAAATTACAGGGGGAATTAAAAGGAAAACTCAAAGACCTTTCCTATAAGGACGCCAACTATACTAAACTTTCTCTGGACGTTAACTTAAATGAGAAACTTTATTCTATGTTTAAGGAACGACTTGCCACTGCTCAGATTGCGGAAGCGCAAAAGGCGGAAAATGTTATTTTAGTCAGCCCGGCCGTTGCACCAAAAAGTCCTAAATTCCCCAATAAAAAAAGGGACACTCTTTTCGGGGGATTGATGGGAATTGTTTTAGGGGTGGTGGCGGCTTTTGTTCGTGAAGCTCTTGATACCTCCATCGGAACCGTGGAAGAGGTAGAGGATTTTTTGGGAATTAAGGTTTTGGGAATTATTCCTTATATGGAGGCGCCGAATAAAAATGCTCAAAAGAAATTTTTCAGAAGAGCCAGGAAAGAAAAGGCCAGGTTGAGTTTCCGACTCACTACTGCCTATCCTTCTAAATCAATCTTTGTTGAGGCCTATAATATCCTGGAGAGCAATCTTCGCTTCGCCACGATGGATAGGAAAGGAGAGGTCTTGTTGTTCACTTCAACAACCTTTGGGGAAGGCAAGAGCACCGTGATAGCAAATGCTGCTCTCGCAATGGTCAAGATGGGGAAGAAAGTGCTGCTCATAGATGCTGACTTCAGAAATCCTGGCCTCCACAAAATCTTTGAGTTAGAAAAGGAAAATGGGTTTTCTGAATTCATCCTGGGGATGATTAAAGAGGAGGAGGCAATAAGGGGTTTAGAAGATATCCTCCTGGGAGGGTTGAATTCCCAGATGGTAATGGAATCCCATGCTTTTGACACCTTAAAAATTATTCCTTCCGGCCGCATTTCTCCCAACCCCTTAACTCTCCTTTCTTCCCGGAAAATGGTTGATTTAATCAAGAAGTTTAAGACGGAATATGATGTCATTCTTTTTGATTCCCCTCCCTTA
>PFWI01000148.1 GCA_002791075.1 bacterium (Candidatus Ratteibacteria) CG_4_9_14_3_um_filter_41_21
AATGACCAAAATCCAAAACACTGTTTAGAACATTTGAATTTCAAATTTTGATATTATTTAGGATTTTGTGCTTAGGATTTAGGGGTTGGGCTTGGAATAAAACTACACAGGTAAAATTATAAAAATTAAGTGAAAAATTAATCAAAAATGGGAACCGATTGAGAAATTGACCTGTAAGAAAAACTTGGAATTGAGATTAACTTAGTCAATTTAGACTTAGTAAACCTTAAAGGAAATTTTTGCTTGCTGATGGTTTGTGGTTTCGCTTCTCTTTCTACAAAAACAGTCAAATATTCCTTCCCTACATCCAGTTTAGCAAAAGTATATTGATTAGTATATGTCTCTGGCAGATAAACCTTGTCATTTAAGACTTCTATTGAAGGATACTTTTCCCAGGAAGAATCAACTTTAGCAAACCGGACAAAGTAAACCTCTTCTCTAAATTTATCTTGTTGAGACTTTTGAGATAAATAATCTAGATTAGCTCTTTCAACATTCTCTCGATTAAACTGATTAAGTTCTTGATCAATCTGTTCTGCATTCTCAAATCTTTGGCTATTCCAGAATTTCCTACCAAAGATACTATTGGATCCTTCTACACCACCATTAGCCCAAGGAGAACGAGGAGGATTAAAAATTGGGGTAACCCGATATTGTAATAGCTTCTGAATGAAAAGACCAATAAAATGCTTTGCCTTAGCAGGCCCATACATAGAATTGGCATTATCTAGAATAGCTACATCAGGTGAAGGAATTTTTTGCCAATCTTGGCTTAAAACCTGTTCTATCTCCTCTCTTTTCTCGTTATTGGTGCGGCTGACTAAGTAAAGACCTGCTGGCTTTAGATAGTATCTGGCTAAAAAATGCAAAGGCTCAGTTACACCATCAATATATTTACGGCCGATGAAATCAACACTTTCTTGTACTTTACCAAGAGCTCCAATTAGGTTGTAAGGATAGTGAAGATAACGAGAGATATCCTTTCTGCGCTTTTTGGGTTCGAATATCTGGCGTTCGTGATTACGAATCACTTCTTCAATAAACCAAAGACTTGGTGAGGGGTCATTGGGATAAAGCTTCTGATACTCTTTCAAAATAATATCTTTACCCCAAAAATATCTCATCTCTTTATCAACGATCCTGTCTCTAATTTCTAAGACTTTCTCCTCTTCTTCGTTTGTATGAACACGGTATTTGCCCTCGGGCCAGCCCCGGTTATCTTGATAAGATTCTTTCTTCGCCCATTCAATAATTGTTTTTCTCGCCAAGTGCAGGATTCCGGCAATTTCAGACTTGGTTTTGCCTTGCCTTAAAAGATATTGGGTTCTAAAAAATAATTTTTTAGCAGTTTCTTTGTGCATAGTGTTGGGATTAATATTTAAATTATCTCTAACACTATACACCTTGGTATGATTTTTAACCATACACCTCGGGGGTGTGTAGTTTCATACCAAGCCCAACCATTAGATTAAAGGATGGTCTCCATGGGGGCTATCCTTTTGATATGGGACTTGACATAATTTTTATACTTATTATATAATTGCTTTAAGATATCAACATCCCCCGTAAGGGGGTTTTAAGAACCTTATAAAATACGAATTTACATAAATAAAAGC
>PFWI01000285.1 GCA_002791075.1 bacterium (Candidatus Ratteibacteria) CG_4_9_14_3_um_filter_41_21
GACTCTTTATGAGATTACTAAAACGAAGTTAGCAGAGGAAGAGAGAAAATCTTCTTCCTTCAGAGCATCTCAATTATCTTTTCCACCAGGTGTGTCAATTTGGGTTCGGCGGAAGCGCTCACTCTAAGAAGCTCCTCAAGGTTGACCGGTTTTAAGGCATCAGGCAAACAACTATCGGAGACCACCGAAATTCCCAGCACGCGCAGTCTGCAATGAATCGCGACAATTACCTCCGGCACTGTGGACATTCCCACTAAATCGGCTCCAATGCCGCGGAGGAAACGATACTCTGCTTTGGTCTCAAGGTTTGGTCCGGTTACACCCACGTAAACTCCTTTTTTTAAAAGAATCTTTTCCTCCAGGGCAACCTTTTCGGTTAATCCCATCAGCTTTGTATCATAAACTTCGCTCATATCAGGAAATCTTGGGCCCAAACGCTCATCATTAGGACCGATTAAGGGATTACCTCCCATTAAATTAATATGGTCACTGATAAGAACCAAATCCCCTGGCTTATAATCAGGATTCATCCCACCGGCAATATTGGATTCAATGAGAATCTTAATTCCCAATGCTTTTATTACCCTGATCGGGAAGGTAATCTGCTGATAACTATAACCTTCGTAAAAATGAAATCTCCCTTCCATCGCTACCACTGACTTATCCCCAATCTTACCCAAAATCAGGTTGCCGCTATGCCCTTCCAGCGTAGTTTCGGGAAAGAAAGGAATTCTTTGGTATGGGATAGAAACCCTATTTTTGATTCTTTTTGCCAAAGGACCCAAGCCGGTTCCTAAAATAATGCCGATTTCCGGTTTTATCTTTGTCTCTTTTTGAATATATTTCTTTGCCTTTTTTATGTTTTCCATCGTATTCATTTATTCTCCTTATTCGCGAATTTTATTCGTGGCAATATCGCGGTTAATTAAAAACCAGTCAATTCTTTAAACTCCTGATACCTTTTTTCTATTTCCTCAAACTTTAAATCCTTTAACCTTTCCGTCCCAAAACCCCCAACATTAAAAGAAGCGATAGCGCTGCCGTAGACCATTGCTTTTCGCAAAACTTTTTCTTCAATGCGGTCCTGCCGGCAAACGTAGCCGATAAAACCACCGCCAAAACTATCCCCGGCCCCGGTCGGGTCAACAATGATTTCCAAAGGATATGCAGACAGGGAAAAAATTGAATTACCCGTAAACATCGCTGCCCCGCTATCTCCCCGTTTAACCACTACGATATCCGAGCCAAGACCCATAACTTTTTTGACGGCTTTTAAGAGATTGGACTCACCGCTAAATTGCCTTAACTCACTTTCATTAATCATAAAGGCATCAACTTCGGCCAGAACCTTTTTTAAGGATTCCGGTTTTTGAGTAATCCAATAATTCATCGTATCGCAGACAATAAATTTCGCTTTTTTTACCTGATGAAGCACCTCTCTCTGGAGATCCGGGTCAATATTGGCTAAAAAGAGGTAATCACAATCTCTATACTCTTGAGGAATTTCAGGCTTAAAATTCTCAAAGACATTTAATTCGGTGCTGACTGTATGGGCTTCATTAAAATCATCTTCGTAATAACCCTGCCATCTGAAGGTTTTGCCCTTTTCCTTAATTATTAAACCTTTTAAATCAATATTTCTCTCCTTAAGCAATTCAAGATGGGAACCCGGAAAATCGGAACCTACCACAGAAACCAGATTAACCGGAGAAAAATAACCGGCGGCAAGAGAAAGATAGGTTGCCGAACCGCCCAGGATATTTTCTCTTTTTCCCGA
>PFWI01000022.1 GCA_002791075.1 bacterium (Candidatus Ratteibacteria) CG_4_9_14_3_um_filter_41_21
GGCTTTTGGCACGCCAATGGCAAAAGAGGTAGTAATTTTAAAGGAGTTCAGGGATGAATATATGCTCCCCAATCGTTTGGGAAAAACTTTAGTTAAGGCTTACTACAAAACCTCTCCTCCCTTAGCAGAATTTATCCGGAATAAGCCTGGTTTGAGGGCAATGGTTAGAGTTAGTTTGAAACCCATCATTTCCTTTAGCCGTTGGCTGGTAACTTCAAAGTCTTTTTGATTTTATCAAGAGTATCAAGATAGTAACTCTGGTGGCTGGGATTAAGTTTTAACGCTTTCTGAATCAGGTTAACCGCTTCATCCAGGTTCTTTTTCTGTTGATAGTAAACCCAGGCTAAATTATTGCAGGCATCGGCGAAACCAGGATTCAGTTTTAGCGCTTTCCGGTATTTTTCCCCGGCATTTTCAAAAAGTTCCTTTTCCAAATCCTGATTTGCCCAATCAAAGTAAAATCTTGCCAGCGCGAGAGATTCTTCTTTGGCTAGGGGCCAGGTAACCTTTTCCGGAGGGCAAACCAGTAGAGTCCAATAATCGGATGCCTTCCATCTCTCCAAGAAAACTTCGTTCTTCATTAAAACATCCTTATTCTTCCCGGAATGCACCACCAGCAGATTTTCTTCATCCCAGTAACCAACGACTAAAGCATAATGGTAGAGCCGGTAGAAAAATGGGCCAATCCCGATAAGCGCAATAACCGGAATGTCCTGGTCTAATTTTTTTTTGAGGTCGGAGAGGTTTCCTGAATAAGAATAACTCCAGAGGTCAAACTTTTGCGGATAGGATTCCAAATCAAAGGTTAAACTTCCTCCTAAGTCAGGAAGATAAATCTCCTGGGCAATTTTCTCCGGCGTTGCATTTTTCCCCCAGTAATTGAGAGCCATCGCCAATACCGCCGGGCCGCAACGATGCCCTTTTTGGGGAATAAACGAGACTGGAACATAATGAACTTTTGCCTGGTCTTTAGCGGGAGAATCCCGGAGGGAATAAAATCTGGTGACTAAACATCCGGAGGAAAAGAAGGACAGCAAAACCAGGAGAATAATCAGAGAAAACTGCTTTGGACTTAAGATTGCGGAGCCTGCCCCGAGCCTGTTATTTGAGATTGCCACAGTCGTCCCCCCTGCTTTCTTGCGAGAGCAAGAAGGGGGGATTCCTTCGCAATGACTGCTCCTCTTTGTCATTGCGAGCGACCGAAGGGAGCGTGGCAATCTCATAAAAGAGAATTTACATTCTATTTACCACTTATAAAGAGCGGCATAGGTAACGGTGCTCTTTCCGTCTTTGGGAACAGAGACGGAATATTCAATGGTAAAAGCGTCTTTTTTGGTATGCTTTTGGCTCTCGGAGAGGATCTGCCAATCTCCATAAAAATGCTCAATAATTGTTACCACGACATCCTCGTTCTTATGGTTAGAAAGAGTAATTTCGTAGACATTCTGATAGGTATCTGAAGAAATTTTTTTGTGTTCGGTGCATTTTCTCTCTCCCACAATGTCAAAGGCATTGCCCAGAAAAACTTTTACTTTCTCATCCTTGGGGGTGTGGTCGATTTCATCCTCGCCGACAAACTCCAGAGAACCATCGCTATCTTTTTTATAAACTCTAACCTTGCCTTTGGGCAGGGGAATGCCCAGGCCATAATCCTTTTTATTTTCAAAGTTTAGAGAGACGGCTACCTTTTTGTTACAGGGCTCCTTTTCTGAGGAACTCCAAGGTCCCCGGTAAATCGCCCCATCATAGGTAAAGAGCTTCTTTACCGGAACATTATCCGCGGTAAAGAGAGAAATTTGTTTGGTTTGATTATCCTTTAAAGTGGTTTTTCTTTGTAAAGTATAAAGATGGTATTCAAAGAAGGATTTTTCCTCAAATTGCGGAGCGGAAATTCCTGATTTTGCATAAAGCATCTCCCCTCTTCTGTCTTTTTGCCTTTCCTCCACCCGATGAACCTCCCCGGCAATCAACTTTAACCCGGCATTTTTATAGGTTGCTCCGGACTTATTATCAATGGTTACCCAGCCGTTTAAATCGATTTTCTTATCATCTTTATCTACAATACTGACGTAGTCAGCCTTCCAATTGATGCCGCGAGTCAGGTAGGTAACTTCGACCGTGTGTCCTCCGGGTTTTTCGTTCTCCAATTCCCAGACTAAGGTAGGTTTGGTGATTAGACCCTCCGGGAGAGCCGGCAAAATTATTCTCCCTTCAGGATTAAGACAGAGTTCATTCCCAATCTTAACCAGTATTCCGCCCTGGGTTGAAAGGAGGATTCCTTTTACCCTTGTTCTTTTGGGAATAATTTCCTTATGTTGCTGGGAGCCTTTACCGAGCGTAGCCCATTTATCATAGGTATTCTCTTGTTGTCCTTCCGTTCTCTCCAGGATAATCTCTTTATCCAGATACTTCTCCAGGAGTTTATCCCGACTGATTAAGTCATACTCAAAATTCTGCTCGGTAATGAGACAACTTTCCGGGTCTCTCAAGGATTTAAAAGAGACCGAGGTGGCGTCAATCTCCCGCGCCACATCAATAAACCTGATAATATTTACCCCTTTTTTTAAGTTAAGGTAGCGGATATCTTTTACCAGGCCAAAGTTCTGGTTATAAACCGTCAGGGAAACTTCCTTTTGCGGTATTTCCTGGGCAAAAAGAAAATTAGTTAATAAAAATGTTATCCCTACAGTTGTTAAAATTATCCTTTTCATAAAATTACTCTAACCACGAATTACACGAATTTCTCTAATTAAGAACTGACACGAAGTGTCATTGCGATG
>PFWI01000059.1:0-223 GCA_002791075.1 bacterium (Candidatus Ratteibacteria) CG_4_9_14_3_um_filter_41_21
TCCATAGGCGACCGTTCTCTCCTCCCAAATTTTCTGTGTAGCCAATATACAAAATATCTGAGGAACCGTTAAGCCGCGGAATAGAATGATTCAGAACAACAAAGTATGTAACCGGGCTATTCTCATATTGTCTCCAACTTTCAATAACTTGGAGAAAATTTCCTATTTCTCCGAAATTCTCACAATCACTTGCATTCATAATTCATTCTCGTTTTCATCTACT
>PFWI01000059.1:236-1634 GCA_002791075.1 bacterium (Candidatus Ratteibacteria) CG_4_9_14_3_um_filter_41_21
AATTCTTCTGCTGCTTTATCAACCTCTGAGTACTTATTACTCCAACCATTATGAATTATTTCCTCAAATTGCTCTCTGGCCATTTCCCTCCTTCCCATTTCTAGATAAAGGAGTCCTAATTTATATCTTGCTTCTAGAAGATGTTTCATTTTTTCGCTAGCGTTATTACTATATTCGTCAGCGCTATCAAGCATTTTTTCAAGAAATTCTTTATTCCCTTCAATGTTATAAATGGAAACGGGGTAATTGTGCACAAAAGACATATTCGACTCCATCATTTCCTTCCAAGATGAAAATTCCTCTTTGCATGTCCTTATTTGCTCTTGATAAAGATTATAGCGACGACGAAATTGTTGGGGAATAGCTTCGTCTTGTTGCTCATCATTTCTTACGCTCTTGGTACTTATGTTTGGTTGATGCCAACCTCCAGTTTCGGTGGTTTCTTGTTCCTTAACTTTCCGTAAATACTTCTCTATCTCTCCAATCTGCTCTTTTGCTAATTTTCCTGCTTGGCTTTCAGGAGCTAATTTCACCGCTTTTTTAAGATGTTTGAGAGCCTCTTCATACTTCCCTAAATTGCAATAGGTTGTCCCAAGATTGTAGTGATAATCGGCATTATCCGGATTCAATTCTACCGCTTTCTCAAATGCTTTTGCGGCTCCACTGTAATTCTTCTCCTCATAATAATTACATCCTTGCCGATAATACTCATCAGCAGTAGTGGCAGCAAAACTACTTATTGGAATTAAACTAAAAAACAAAGTAACTACTGATAGAATACGGGTTAATTTTGAGTGCATAGGTTATCCTTGTTTTTCCGTAGCGGTGCGATTTATCGCACAATGATATAAAATATGAGATTGCCACGTCTTCGACTTCTATCGCAATCTGTTAAATGGTAAGCGAATCTTTAGCCGAGCAAGCTCGGCTACTACGATCCCTTTCTCTTTTCTACCAAATTTCCTAAACCACAGGTTCTAACTGTTTCTCATTTTGAATCACTACCGTAGGATTTTGATTTTCTTTAGGTATAGGAAGTCCCTTTTCTTTCAAAAGCTTAATATGTTCTACCATTCCCCACTTAGCATTGTAAAGGGAATCTTCTACTGAATGTCCAATCCCAGTAAACCCCTCTAATTCCGGAGAATAGAAGCCAAAGAAATTTGGATCCTCAGTAGCCTCTATAACCAGAGAATACTTTAATTCAATCATTCCTTTACCACCTCCTTTCTTTCAAACCAGCAGCTTTCAAAATGGCATAACAAGTGCCTGTTGGCACTTCCTTTGAACTATGATAATCTACTCTAATCAATCTATCCCAGCCAGATTTACCATAATACCTGATTGACCCCTTTTCCTTAATAAGTTCAAATCCATTCTGTTTCAGAATTCTGACTA
>PFWI01000164.1 GCA_002791075.1 bacterium (Candidatus Ratteibacteria) CG_4_9_14_3_um_filter_41_21
TTGAGGTGAAAAATGAGAAAACAGGAAGAAGAAAGTATTGATCTGGCAAAAGAGCATTTGGCAAAAACTGAACTTTGTTTAAAGGAAATGGTTAATACCTTTAATGCCTATCTGGAGAACAAAGGAAAAGAAGCGGAAAATTTCGCCTTGCAGGTTGACCGCCTGGAATCAGAAGCAGATAACCTGCGTCGGGAAATTGCCAAAGGATTATTTGGAGGCGCATTTCTGCCTCTATTCAGGGAAAGCTTCTTAAATTTTGTTGAAGCTGTTGATAAGATTGCTGATGAAGCGGAATCCTGTTGTGATTTGATTATGTTAGAAAGTCCGGATGTTCCTGATGATTTGAAGTTATCCTTTAAGGAAATTGTCAGGGATTCTGTTCTTTCTTTTCAACCTTTAAAAGAAGGTTTTGGTTACCTCCTTAAAGATTTCTCCCTTATTTTAGAGCAGGTGCAGAAAGTAAATGTCAAGGAGGCCGAAGTTGACCAGAAAGAAGAAGACTTAACCAGAAGAATTTTTTCCAGTAATTTGGAATTAGCGCAAAAAATACTCCTGAAACAATTGGTTGCCAAGATATGCGATATTTCTGATCGAGCCGAAGATGCTGCGGATAGGCTGGAGGTTTTAGCCATCAAAGGGAGAATCTAAAAGATGTTTTCAATTCTTCCCGGAGTTTATCTGGGTTGGGGACTGGGAAGTAATGATGCGGCTAATGTCTTCGGTCCTCCGGTTACCTCAGGGTTAATTAGTTATCGGCGGGCGGTTGTTCTTGCGGTAATTTTCATTCTTTTAGGCGCTATCTTAGAAGGGAAAAAATGTTTTGCCACGGTGGGGGGAATAACCGTTCTAAGCTTGAGAGCCGCATTTATTGCTACTCTTGCGGCCGCCATGGTCGTGAACCTGATGAGTTGGTTGGGTTTCCCGGTTTCTACCTCCCAGGCAATAATTGGCTCGCTTGTTGGCATTGGGCTCTTAAATCAGGTGAGCATCTGTTATCATAAATTAATCCAGATTATCATCTGCTGGCTATTTACTCCTCTGGGGGCGGCTGTTATTTCCTATCTTTTTTTTCTTCTCTTTGGTTATTTCTACCAAAGAAAGGTTAAAAATCTCCAACGGTTTAATTCGGTGGCAAGAATCTCCGGTCTTCTGATTATTTGTTATGCGGCTTACAATCTGGGGGCAAATAATGTTGCCAATACTACTGGAGCGTTTGTTGCTGCCGGTGTTCTTTCACCATTTTTAGCCACTCTTCTCGGGGGAATGAGTATTATCCTGGGCGTTTTGACTTATAGCAAGAATGTTGTCTTTACCGTGGGGAAAAAGATTGCTCCCTTAGACCCTTTTTCCGGCCTGGTTGCTCTTCTCTCAACCGCAATTACCCTTCATCTTTTTACCCAGATTGGCGTTCCTATCTCTTCTTCTCAGGCAATTGTTGGAGCGGTAGCCGGGGTAGGTTTAGCCCGGGGGGCAAAAACCGTAAGTAAAACTACTCTTTTTCTGATTTTTGTTAGTTGGATTTTAACTTTGCTTCTTGCTTTAGGATTGGCCTATATTCTTGGTTTTCTATTTAAATGATAAAACAGGATTTATATGAAGCGACATGTTTGCGTATTTACTCTGCTTTCGTCTGTTGTAGCGGTGCGAGTTGCTGTCAGAATATCAGGAAGTCAAATCCTCCCGCATATTGCTACTGAA